>JADYZL010000075.1 GCA_020853155.1 Bryobacterales bacterium | reverse complement strand
TCGCCGCCGATCAGCACCCGGATCACGACACCATCGCCAACTTCCGCCGGCAGCACCTCGAAGCGCTGGCCGCGCTCTTCGTCGAAGCTCTCCAATTGTGCCGCAAAGCCGGTCTGGTCAAGCTGGGTAACGTCGCCATCGATGGCACGAAGATCAAGGCCAGCGCCAGCCGTTCCCGCGGAACGACCCACGCCCGGATGAGCGAGGAAGAGCGGAAACTCAGCGAACTGGTCAAGCAATGGCCGTCCCTACCGCACCTCTATTACGACTTCCCGGAGTTCGCGCGGCAGCGCCGATGTTGCGCGAAGTTGTGTATCGACTTCGGCGGAAGGCGAATTGGGCCGGCGGACCGTGAGTGGTTCCATCGGAGCCGCATGCCGCTTTCCGGGCTGAAGTGCAGGCATCAGCGTAGCGCTCCCCGATCTTCGGCGCCAGATCCTACGCCAACCGGGTCCGCCTGGCTTCGCGGTGAAAGAACCAGCGCTTCGTCAACTCCGCGCATCCGATATACGCGACCACGATCCCTGCCAGCCACGGCAGAAAGACGACCGGGATTCTTGTGAATCCGAGGACCGGGCCCAATGGCGTAAAAGGGAGGATGAGCGCGATGACGGCGACCAGACAGGTGGTCCAGAACAAAGGCTGCCCAGGCCTGCTTCGGTAGAACGGCAGTTGTGTTCGAACCACCAGCAGCACCAGGCAGGCGGATACCACGGATTCCAAAAACCAACCCGTGCGAAATTCAACGGGCCCGGCCTTTAGCAGTAGGAGCAGAACCCCGAAGGTGAGATAGTCGAAAACGGAACTGAGAAGCCCGAAAGTAATCATGAACCGCCGGATAAAGCCCAGATCCCACTTGCGTGGGCGCTCCACAATTCCGGCATCCACCCGGTCCGAAGCGATCGTCATCGCGGGAAAATCCGTCAGCAGATTGGTGAGCAGAATTTGCTGGGGCAGTAGCGGGAGAAACGGCAGGAATGTGGAGGCCCCCGCCATGCTGAACATGTTCCCAAAATTCGCGCTGGTTGCAATGAAGATGTACTTGAGTGTGTTGGTGAAGGTGGCGCGGCCATCGCGAACGGCGCGAACGACAACCTCCAGCTCGTGTTCCAACAGAACGATATCCGCAGCATCCTTGGCGACGTCCACCGCGCTATCCACGGAGATGCCGACATCGGCGGCATGCAGGGCCGGGGCGTCATTAATCCCGTCCCCCAAATATCCCACGACGTGTCCACTCTTCTGCAGCGCAAGGATGATGTGCTCTTTCTGGTTCGGCTCGACCTCCGCAAAGATATCCACTTCGGGGGCCCGCTGAATCAGAGCGCTCTCGCTCATCTTCCTCATTTCCGGTCCGGTGAGGATCACGGTGTTCTGAAGCCCGACGCTGCCGCCGACACTCCGCGCCACCAGGTGATTGTCGCCGGTGATCATCTTGAGGGAAACGCCGAGATTGCAAAGCTCGGTAATCGTGGCGGCGACGCCATCTTTAGGCGGGTCGTTGAAAACAAGGTAGCCGATGAGACACATCTCTACCTTGTCCTCGCGCAGGCACTTGGTGGCGGCGCCCATCTCACGCACAGCAACCCCCAGCATCCGGCAGGCTTGGGAACTGAAGGATTGGTAGCGCTCGTCGAGCCATTCCCGAACCTCATCAATTCCGACCTTGCGGCCATCCGGAAGTTCCGCGGTGCTGCAAACGTCGAGCACGTGGTTCAGCGCTCCCTTGGTGATCAGTAAGGATCGGCGGTCCCGGCTAACGAGCATGCCGAGACGTTTGCGTACGAAATCATAAGGGTTCTCGTCCAGCTTTTGCCAATTGGATACATCGAACTGCCGGACGGCTCGAATGGCGGCATCGATCGGGTTGGGAAAGCCCGTCTCAAAAAACGAGTTCAAATAGGCAATCTCCAACACGCGGTCGCTGTCATTGCCCGCCAGATCCTGCGCCTTTATCCGGACGAGGCCCTCGGTGAGCGTTCCCGTCTTGTCGGAGCAGAAGATATCGATACTGCCGAGGTTTTCAATGGAGGCAAGCCGTTTGACGATCGCTTTATTTTTCGCCATCCGCTTTGCGCCCTGGGCAAGGCTCACGCTGACAATCGCCGGCAGAAGTTGTGGAGTGAGGCCGACGGCAAGGGCGAGCGCAAAGAGGAACGAATCAAGAACCGGTTCCTGGAGGTAAGTATTGATGGCGAAAATGCCCACCAGCATGAGCAAGGTCACCTGCATGAGGAAGTATCCAAACCTCCGTATGCCGTGTTCAAAATCCGTCTCCGCGGGCCGCAGTCTCAGGCGCTGAGCCACCTTGCCGAACTCCGTGCGGCGGCCGGTATCAATCACCACCGCCCGGCCGGATCCACTCACAACATGGGTGCCCATATAGAGGGCGCAACTGCGCGCCGCGAGTTCGGTATCCGCGGGCACGGCCCCAGGAAATTTGTCCACGGGAAAAGTCTCTCCGGTCAAGGCAGCCTGGTCCAGGGAGAGATCGTTCGATTCCAGCAACAGGCAATCGCCGGGAATACCGGAACCCGCGGAGAGCAGAATGATGTCTCCCGGAACAACTTCATCCATCGGCGTTTCGCTCTCGGTTCCGTCGCGCCGGACCCTGGCGCGCAATTCTACAAGCTCAAGTAACTTCTCCACCGCATTCGCGGCGCCCCTTTCCTGCCAGTACCCCAACAGGCCGCTGATGAACACAATCAAGAGAATGATCGTGGCATCGGCGCGGTCATGCAAAAAGATAGACAGCGTCGCGGCGGCCAGCAGGATTAAAATGACGGGGCTAGCGAATTGAGAAAGCAGGAGTCGTATCCCTTCCGTCTTACGCCGCTCCTGCAAACGATTCGGCCCAAACTCCTCAAGCCTCCGGCGGGCATCTTCCGAACTCAGCCCCGCCCCGGTTACACCCAGGGCATCCATGACAGTCTCCGCCTCGCGGCTCCAAAAAGGCACGTTCGCTTCGATCATCGACACTCCGCTGCCGCAATGCGGAACCTCGCTTCGCGGCAACCCCAACCTGGAACTTCGGGGATAGCTCGGCTTTCCATTGATAAGCGCGACTCTGGTGTAACCCACACTACGATGCCGCTCTTCTTTTCGCAAGCACGAGATTCGTGTGACATCGATCACCAAACTCCAGGCAAGCCGGCGATACACGCAGGCTTATCGATCGGGAAAAGAAGCGGGCCGGCGAAACGGATTCGCCGGCCCGGCCATGGATCAAGCGGAATGAAGCTGCGCTATCAGAAGTTGAAGCGCAGTGCGACTTGCATGTACCGCGCCGTCCCGGCGCTGGTGATTCTGGCGAAAGCCGAGCTCGCCACATTCGTGCTTGGGTTGCCGTAGTTCACAGTATTGAATGCGTTGAAGGCTTCCCAGCGAAGCTGGAAATCCTTCCGCTCTCCTACGGAGAATCGTTTCGAGAGTGCGGTATTGAGCTGAAACATGCCCGGCCCTTCGAGGATTCCCAGCCCGGAGTTACCGAAGGTGTAGAGGGCAGGGCGCGCAAATGCCGCCTTGTTGAACCAGGCCCGCGTGTCGGGAGAGTCGACGGTCGGCGTACCGGAGACGTCGGCACGTGTGCCCCACCCGTTCCCGAGGTTCGAGTATCCGCCGCTAATCGAGAGCGGTGCTCCCGAGCGCGCCGCCTGCGTGAAGGTGAATTCCCACCCTCCGAACACAGCGTTGGCTACCGGGTTCAAATCCGAAAGATACCGGTGGCCCTTCCCGACCGGGAGTTCCCAAACGAGGCTGGCGGACGCGAGGTGCCGGAAGTCAAAGTTCGTGCGCCCACGGTTGTACCAAAGCGGCGAATAGGGGATCAGTGGACTATACTCATCGCTGCCGCTGGAAAGCTCGCCCATCGAGCGGGAGAAGGAGTATGCGAAGGTAAACGAGACGCCATCGGCGAAGCGCCGTTCCACTTTCGTTTGCAGCGCATGGTACCAGTTGCGTCCGATATTCTCCATCCGCTGCACATCGCTGATGAGAGGATTCGGCCGTTCCGCCTGGAGGTTCGTGTGCGGGCCGATCGCGGCCGCGTTGTACGGCTGGAACACAACGTCATCGTCCACCTTCGTGCCAACGTAGCTGACGGTGAGCGCCGTCTTCCAGGGCAATGCCGACTGCACGGTGAAATTCCAGTTCTGCGTGCGCGCCGCCTTCAATCGCGGATCGACCGCTTCGCCAATCCCGAATATGCCGAAAGCGTTGGGATCCGAACTCCAGACCGTTTCCCACGGTTGCAGTTGAGAAAGCCCATAGCCCTGTGATTCCACGCCCCAGAACGGGAGATTCGCTGCGGAAGAGGCAGAGCGATTGCCGGTAAAGCTGTTGTAGAACAGGCCGTATGCCGCCCGCAGAACGATCTGGCGCTGATCGAAGGGCCGGTATACGACACCGATGCGCGGGGCCCAGTTGCCCGTGCCCTCCATCAGGTTGTCCGAATAACCCGCCTGGCGCGCCGTGGTCCACAATCCCGCCGTCGCAGCCGCGACGTTCCGCGTGTTGAGGAAGGCGTCGAGGTTGATCTCCCCGTCGCTTTCCACCGCCGCGACGACGATGCCGGGATATTGCCCCGATTTCAGGTTGGGATCCCAGGTGCTACTCGCCTGGCGCATGTTGCGGCGACCATACCATCGCTCGTAGCGGAGACCGGCATCCACCGTGAGGTTCTGCCGCACGCGCCAACTGTCGTTGACGTAGAAGCCTGTGTACGGCGCGCGGTTCGTGCCGAATTCGGCCAATGGCGCGTTGCGGGAACTCCCGGATGTGTATCCCAGAAGGAAGTCGGCAAAGCCGTCGTTGGAGTACAAGTTGCCGAAGTTGAAAGTCCCGCGAACGCAGCAACTGCCGTGGTCGCCATACGTATGCACATCCAGATACTCGAAGCCCGCCGATAGCGAATGGGCGCCTTGGAAGTGCCGGTAATCCACCTTGGAGTTGTAGACGCCTCCCCATAGCCTGCCTGGCGCGCCCCAACCGGCATAGTAGATGCCCTGATAGCCATTGCCAAAGTTGATGTTCGAAGGCCCGATCCAGGTCTCCCGGCCCGCAGTCGGGAAGCCCTGGATGCCCGCCGCCTCCGCCGCGTTCGTGACACCCAATGCGTCGTTGGTGTAGCTCTCCTTGGTCCGCATCATGCCCCCGGCTAGCGTGAGCACACTGTTACTCGAAAGCGTCCACGTGTAGTTCGCGGCCACATTGTGCTGAGTGACTTTGTCATTCGTGACCGCTTCCGGCCGGTACCCAAGCTGTTGGCTCGGCTGCCGGATGAGGACATAGCGGCCATAGACGCGCTGAGACTCGGTGAGGTTGTGATCGATTCTGCCAGTGCCCTCCCACGTGTTGTTCGAAGTAGCGGTGTTCGTTCTGAAAAAGCCGTCGGGCGAATTCGCTTCGAGGAGCAGCGGAGTGTAATAAGCCGCGGCCCTGGAGACGCGCGCGGCGGGAATGAGATTGCCTGCGAAGGGCAGCTTAGTGAGCGGGTCGTTGATGGTCTTGGAGAGAGCCGAGAAGTCCCGCTGCTTCATCGCGGGCGTGACTGCCAGCGAATTCCAGACCTGTGCGTTGCGAATCGTGGTGCCCTCAAAACTCCCGAAGAAGAACGTCTTGTTCTTGATCACCGGGCCGCCCACCGCGGCGCCGAATTGATTGCGGCGCACCCTCGGCCGCCTGGTGGCAAAGGTATTGCGGGCGTTGAGCGCATCGTTTTGGAGATACTCCCAGGCCGCGCCATGGAACTCATTGGTGCCGGACTTCGTGGCGACCTTCACCAGAATCGGATCGCGGCCGTTCTCCGCGCTGAAGTTGAGTGTCTCCACGCTAAACTCGGCTACCGTGTCTACGTTCGGAATGGCCGTGCCGCCCTCATCCATGGGCGCGTTGGAGAGCATGCCATCCAATTGGAAGCCGGTCTTGTTGTTGCGCTGGCCTTGCCCCTGCACAAACGTCCCACGTTCTCCTCCGGATTGCGTCGATGTGTGCTGCATGCCCGGCACGAGCGATACCAGGCTGAGCGGGTTGCGCGTGGCGAGCGGAAGCTCGCGGATCTGACCCACCTGGATCACAGTCTCCGCACTGCTCTTTTCCGTTTGGAGAAGCGCGCTATCGGACGTGA
>JADYZL010000074.1 GCA_020853155.1 Bryobacterales bacterium | reverse complement strand
TTCTTGTAGATCGCCTTCGCTTCCCCGGTCTCCATGCGGGCCAGGAAGGCGTCCCCCTTGCCTGCGGCCTCGATGATCGACTTGCGGTTCGTGTAATCGCCGTCGGCGACGATCTCGCCGGGCGGTCTGCCAGTGGCGGCTTCCACGCGGTCGATCGCCGGACCGAGATGCGCCGCGTCCGAAGGCTGCTTGCTCACCGCCACGTCCACGATCAGCCCGTGGGCGCTGTCGGTGACCAACTGCACGTTGTAGGCGGGAGCGAGTCCATGGTCGCTGGTCTTCATGAAGCGGGCGTCCGGATCGGTGAACGAGGCGTTCGGCTTCGTCGACTACCCACGCCTCTTCGCACTCTTGAACAAAATCGGCTACAACGGCTATCTCGTCTTCGAAATTGGCGGGGACCCAGACAAGATGGAAGGTTATCTTCGAGACGGGAAAAGGCGAATCGAGGCACTTTTGAAGGACGCTTCCGACTGAGGTAGGTTCGTGGTGAATGTATCCTTGAGAGCAACCCCATGCTTGAAGACCGCGCAGAGACGTGTTGATCTGGCGGAGTGACGGATTCGTTTGGTTCTCCGGATTACGGTGCGCGGCGCGGGAGCCGCTCCCAGGCAAACGGCGTGACGCGGAAGGAGTTTGCGCCGCGGCCGGGAAGCTCGGTTTTCGCGCTTGCCCGCGAGCTGCGCCGCGGATTTCCGCCGGGCCGCTACTTTCTGAGATCGAGGACTGGAGTGGAAAAGCCGTCAATGCGGTTCTCTGCCAACTCGATCTGCTTTGTCTCCTTGCCGATTCTGACGCCGATCCGGGAGGCGGGCTTGCGGGTCTCGGCCAGGATGTTGCCTTTCAGGAGGATCTCTTCGGTGGTCCCCTCGATGTCCACCGCTACGCCATCCTCCGCGCCACTATCGAGCACCCGATTCGCCTCGATCCGGTTGCGGCTGGGCGAGAAGGTAGGGCCATGCTCCTGCCGCAAAAAGATGCCCGTTTTGCCGCTTCGCAGCACTTCATTATTGCGGACCAGATTGTCTGTGTCGTTGTGGCCGATCGACACGCCGAAGCGTTTGTTATCGAGCATCCGGTTATTTTCCACAAGCGCCCATTTCACGCCCCAGCAGAAGAAGAAGCCGATATCGTTGCGCTCCAGCGTGCTGCCGGTGACCACGGTGCGCTGGGATCCCGAGCCTGGATGAAGCGCGAAGCCGGCGTTGTCGTGGCTGTGGCAATCTTCTACTCGAACGTCATGGCAAACCTGCCAACTGATTCCATCGCCGTTGAAGTTACGCGCCGTCACCCGGCGCATTTGAATGCGGTTGCTCTCGCGAAGAAAGATACAGCCCACATAGTTCCCGTTCAGGGATTCGTTATTCGAACGATTGCCGTCGAGACAGATATTTTCGATGGTGGCGTCGGCGATGCGGTATCCGTCGAAGAGCGCAAACAAGGTGGATGCGTCGGCGCCTTCCTTGGTCCAGAAGTTTTCCACTAACATCTCGTCGAGCTTGAACCGATTGCCGCTGCGCGCGACGAGGGTGCGCTTGTACGTGTCAAAGCTCCCATTGTGCGGATTCCGCGTGCGCAGAACGATGCCGTCACCGACCTCGAAGCCCGCGGGGTCCGCGAGGGTGACTTCGCGGTCGTACCAGTCTGAGTTTTCGAGCAATGGCGTTTTTACGGAGGGTTCTTTGATGCAAACGGAATCGAGCCCGCTGCCCACTATGCGCACGCCGGAACGCAGTTTCACCGCATTCCGGAACCGGTACGTGCCGGGAAGGATCTGTACGGTGCCGCCTCCGAGACCGGTGACATAGTCGACGGCGGCCTGGATCGCGCGATGGTCGGCGCCCACCAGGTCCGCTTTGCCGGGGCCTACGGTGATCCTGACGCGCTGTTCCCAATCCGGCTCCACGACGTCGCCAAAGGTCGCGCGGGGACGAGTGACTTCGGGCGCTTGCGGACGCGTTTCGGCGGCGGAGAGAACGCCCGCGCCGAGAATTGCCGGGGTCGCAGACAGAAACATGCGGCGATTCATCGTGATGCCTCCTGCAGGGATATTACGGCAATGGTAACGAATGCGCCCATGTGGAGCAATGGAGGGGCAGGCGGAGGAGTCTCGCGATGGGGAGCGCAGGCTTCCCATTCGCAAGAGCGGCGCTTGGTCTATTGGACAGGGCGTAACGGTTCCTGCGCCACGACGCGTTGTGCAATCTGGTTCAGGGTTAATGCGTCGCTCAGGGTGAGGTTCACGAGCGTCAACTCCTCGTGCTTGTTCCAGTCGGTACCGGTAATGACGGACGGCGCATGATTCGCAGGCCGGCCCGTGAGGCACTGGTAGAAGAGCAAGGCGTTCAGGTAGGATCCCGCCGCGGTGGGGTGAGAACGATCGGGCGTGTAAAGCCGGATGGATGGAGCTTCGAGACGCGTCACCGTCCAGGCGAGACCGGCGGGGACGATGCCGGCGTTGACCTTGCGGGCGAACTGCACGAAGGCATCATCGAGGCGGCGCTGCTGCTCCGGGTAGCCGTCACGCGCCCAGGTGGCATAGACCACGGTGCGGGCGCCCGCTTTCTGAATCTCGTCGTGAAACAGGGTGGCGTACTTGAAGTACGCATCGGGATCGCCGATTCGGGGGGCTCCGCCGCGGGGACCCTGCTGACTGAGCGTGGAGAATTCCTGAAGCACGACGAAATCCCACCCGCCCTTGCGGATGGCTGCGAGGGCTTGGCCTTGCTCCCAGTGCCATTCGAGCGATTTTCCACCACTCAGCGATCCTTCCGCTTCGATGGCGGGGCCGCTTACCTCGCCGGCGGCGATCTTCTCCAACAGTCCGGGAAGGTTGTTCAGATAGGTGTAACTGTTGCCGATGAACAGGACCCGGAGGGTTTTCGGACGGGCCTCCGCCTGGGCAAAGAGCGCAGAGGAGACGAAGAAAAGAAGGGCGAGCACGAGGCGCGCTGAAACATCGCGGCGACGCATTTTCTCATTATGCAGCCCAGGGCAATTCGAGTTCCACATACGCGCCGGTTTACGAACTCAGCGAGGGGATCCGGGGGCCCTTCGCAAGGGGATTGGATTCGTTATACTCCCCGGTATGGAACATGATGGCGGCGCGAATTTTCCCTATACACCCGGCACCAACGGGATGGTGGAACTCGAACATGCGGACGACACCGTGTTGGCGCGGCGGGACATGCTGAAGGGCGGCGGAACGGTGGCCGGTTTTCTGGCTGTCGCCAACCGCGCGGCAGCGCAGCAGGCTCCGGCCGCAAGCCCGATGCCGGAGGCTAAGCCCGGGCCGCTGCTTCCGCTGGCCGATTTCGGAACGCACCGCATCACCAGGCTCATCGCGGGCGCGAACCCCATTTACGGCTACTCCCATTTCAACTATGTGTTTTCCGCAACGATGGGCGAGTACCACACGACCGAACGCGTGCTCGCATTCCTGAAGCAGTTGGAGCGCGCGGGCGTGAATACGTGGCAGGCAAGTTGGAGCGAGCGCCTGGAGACGGACTGGCTGAGGTACAAGGAGCAAGGCGGCAAACTGCAATTGCTTGTGCTCTCCCGCCCGGACTTCAATGAGCACCCGGAGATGGCGGACCGCGCGGCAAAGCTCAAGCCGATGGGGATCGCCCAGCATGGCGGAGCCACCAACCGGCTGTGGGATGCCGGGCAGTTCGACAAGGCGAAGGATTACCTGAAGCGCATCCGCGACACTGGCGTGATGGTGGGGCTTTCCTGCCATAATCCGTTGGAGATCGAGTACGCCGAAGAGAAGGGCTGGGACGTGGACTACTACATGGCGTCCCTCTATTATCTGATCCGCCCCCGGGCGGCTTTCGAGAAGATTCTCGGGGAGATTCCGCTGGGCGAGATTTATCTCCCGTCCGATGTGCCGAAGATGCTGGCCACCGTGCGGCAGACGAAGAAGCCTTGTCTGGTGTACAAGGTGCTGGCCGCGGGGCGCACGGTGAATTCACCCCGCCAAGTGAAGGAGCGCATGGCGGCGGCGCTCGAGGGCATGAAACCCAACGACGCGATGATCATTGGGCTCTATCAGCGCTACAACGATCAGATCGGGCAGACCGCGCAGTATATGCGGGAGATTCTACCGGTTGCTTAACAGGGGAGCGGCGAGCCTGACGGGCTTGGCCTGGCCTTCGCGTAGCGGCGCCGCAAGAGTGTTTCCGCCGGAAGATCACAACAAACGGAGAGCAGCCGCGATGCAGCCTTCAACAAATGCCGACTTTTGGAACGAGCGCTATAAGGGCGAAGACTATGCCTATGGTTCCGAGCCCAACGATTTCCTACGCGAGCATGCATCCATCTTCGGAGAGAGTGCGAGAGTCCTTAGCCTGGGCGAAGGCGAGGGGCGTAACGCGGTGTTTCTTGCACAGAGGGGGCTTCGCGCGCGCGGCCTGGACTTCTCCGAGGAGGGGCAAAGAAAGGCACTGCGCCTCGCGAAAGCACGGGGCGTGACGATCGAATACGAACTGGCGGATCTGGGGCACTACGAGATGAAAGAGGGCATCTGGGACGGGGTGGTCTCCGTGTTCTGCCATCCGCCAGAGAAGGAGCGCCCGGAATTGTTCCGTTCCGTGATCTCCGGGTTGAAGCCTGGCGGTGTCTTCCTGCTCGAATCCTACAACAAAGCACAACTCGCGCTCGGAACCGGAGGACCGAAGGATGCCGCATGCCTACTTTCACGCGAGGAATTGGAAGACGCCTTCCGAGGGTTTGAAATTCTCCTTTCGCGGGACCTGGTGCGCACCATCAAGGAAGGAAGCCACCACGACGGCACAAGCTCCGTGACCCAGTTCATCGCCCGAAAGCCGGCGTAGCCCCCGGAGCAGGGACCACTCCGAGCGGGAGAGCGACCGCGCTGCCGGGCTTGCCGTTCGCACCGGCACCGTTGATGCGGATGGCCGGAATATATCCGTTCCAATCGAGGGATCCCGCTCCGAAGGGCGGATATTAGGACCGGATGGTCTATAATCATCGTTGTTGACCAGTCTGGAACGGAAGTTCCAGAGCATGCGCGCCGGACTCGCCGTCGATCGACGGTCGGATGTAGAACCCCTCCTTGCGCATAGACGCAGCCGAGACTGACATCCATATTTCCGGAGAGACCGTGTGTTCCCGCGCGCTCTGGCGTCAAGCAAAGGAGATCTCCATGCCAACGAACGGTACCGATTGGCGCTCAGAGGAACTGAGCGGCCTTACCAGGCACATCGCGAGCACTCATCACTCGTATCTTCACCGGCAATTGCCGCTGCTCGTTTCCCTTCTTACCGCCCATGTCCGGCAATACTGGCTCAAGCACCCGGAACTGCTGAAAGCGCACACGCTCCTGCATCAGTTGCGGGCGGCGATCGACCAGCATCTGATTAAGGAGGAAACGGTGGGCTTCCCACTCGTGGAAGCGTACGATCTGGACCAAACGAAACGCTTGACGCCGTTCGCCAATAGCATCAACGGCCATATCGCCGAACACGCCGCCATCGGTGAGTTGCTCCAGCAGATCCGGGTAACTCTCTGGGACTACCGGGTTCCGGAGGATATCGGCGTCGAGGTCGCGTTCACTTGCGGACTCCTTGAAGAACTGGAGAAGGACCTTGCGGAGCACGTCCATCTCGAAGACGATATCCTGTTTCCGAGAGTGCGCGCTCTGGCGGAAGGATGAAGCCTGCACCGGAGGCGCCATCTCTTCCACCTGATCGTGAACGCCGCGGAATGGAAGGAGCCCGGAGTATATGATCAGCCGGCGCATGTGGATCGCCGCGATGGCGTCTCAGGCCGCGATGGCGTCGCAGGCGTCGGGGGCGTCCGCGGGCGCTCACTATGTGCGCGGGACCGGGCCGCAGCCAGCGGACCCGCCGGGGGTGCGTGTCCCTTTCGGATGGCGCGCGGCCCCCGTACAGGGCGAGACGCCGCTCACCTTCCAGGGCGGCGGATCGAGACTCCGCATCACCAATGCCGTAGACTCCCGGGAGATACGGCAGATCGAGGTGCTTACCGCGAAATCGCGTTCGCGGGTGGGCATTTTCGACATGCGCTATTCCTACGCGCTTCAGCCGTTTGAACTCGTCTTCGATTCCGCCGCTGCATCGAAAGTCGCGGACGAAGGGGTGATTCTGCGGCAGATCTCCGGCAGCCAACCGGTGTGGATTTTTGTCGACGGCGCTCCCCCGCCGCTGCTTCCGCACCTGCTTGGGAAGACCTCGGGTCCCGCGCGGGAGAACTTCGAGCGGCGCCTTCGCGGTCTCGAATCCCTGCAACCGTTCGGTTGGATGGAAGGCTGCGTTCTCGATGCTCTGCACGACCTGGGCGACTCCGCGGCTTTCGATGCGCATCTCGGGATGTTTCTTCCC
>JADYZL010000073.1 GCA_020853155.1 Bryobacterales bacterium | reverse complement strand
TGCGCTTGCGAGCGAGCGCCTGCTTCACCCGCTTCTTTTCGCCGGGCTTCAGGTAGAAGGAGTGCTTCTTGATCTCCTTGATGATGTCTTCCTGCTGCACCTTCCGCTTAAAGCGGCGCAATGCGCTTTCCAGGCTTTCGCCGTCGGAAATGTAGACTACTGCCAAGTGAATCACCCCCTCTCCGCAGTGAAATCGCTGTAATTCCGCACGTGTGCGAAATCGCCAACTGTTAGTGTAGCGCGAATCCGGCCGTTCCGCTTCTCACGAAGAGCCTGTGTCAATCAGCGGAGCTTCCGCTAGAGTTTCAGTTCCCAGCCCTCCCGGAAGTGCGGCTTCACGTACTTGTTCGCTTCCGCGCTGTTTGTGAATTGCAGATTCTTGGCGTCCCACTCGAGCTTCCCGCCGACGCGCATGGTGATGGCGGTGAGGGCGAGCCATTCGGCATAGGGAGACGTGATCTTGAAGTCCGAGCAACTCGGGTCTCCGCCCTTCGCGGCCCGGATAAAATCCTCCATGTGCCCCGGCGAGCGCGTGAGCAGTTGCGGAGGAAGCTTGTACTCCTTCCAGCGCGCCGAGGGCAGCAACCAGACGCCTTCGCCACGCTCGGTGGTGGCCATGACGCCCTTGCTGCCGATGAACACAGAGCCGTTGCCGGTAAGGACGCCCGGCTGCGGGGGCAGGCGATCTCCGCCAAACACGGTCACGCCCGGCCCACCCGCTCCCATCCGGGGAGCGCCGGGCCGCGCCGCTGGCCACTGTCGCGGTGGTGGCGCCTCCAGGCGTTCGCCGCTGGCGGCCGCCTTGGCGATCCTCTCCAGCCAGCGCCCCGTGGGCCTTCCCTTCTCCAAGAGGTTGTCGGGTGGGGGGAGAATGGGTTCATTCTCCGCGCCCGGCACATGGAACGCATCCGGGTCAGTGGGCCGGGCGGAATCGTGGTAGTAAACATCCACCGGAGGCATCCCGCCGCGCGCCGGGAAGCGCAAGCGTACGGTGGCCCGGTTGGGGAACGTGATCGAACTTTCCCCCTCGACACTTAGCCGTTCGAGCGAATCCGGCGCTCCGAGTTGCAACGCATGGTGCGCGGGGCCGGCGGCGTGGGTCGCCCAATTGCCAATCTGCCCGGTGCCGAAGTCATAGAAGCCGCGCCAGTTGTAAGGCACATACCAGGAACTGTACGGCCGCATCGGCATCGCGCCCAGCCATGCCTGCCAATCGAGCGTCGGCGGGACGGATTCCTCCGGCGGCAATTGCCGCAAACCCGTCGGGTGCGTTCCGGGTGTAGTGGCGATGTGGACCTCGCGGACGTCGCCGATTTCGCCGGACCACAAAATCTCCGCCGCCACGCGGTGGCCTTCGTGCGAGAAGCCCTGGTTGCCCATCTGTGTGGCCACCTTGTACTTGGCGGCGGCCTCCATAAGCAGCCGCGCTTCCCAAGGGGTACGGGTGAGCGGCTTCTCGACATAGACGTGCTTGCCGCGCTGTATGCAGGCGAGCGCAATGGTGGCGTGCATGAAGTCCGTGGTCGCCACGGTGCAGGCATCAATGTTCTTCTCCTGCTTGTCGAGGAGCTCCCGGAAATCGTGATAGAACGGCAGCTTGGCGTAGGCTTTCAGTTCTTGCGCCGCGCGCTTCTCGTCCACGTCGCAGAGCGCGACGATGTTCTCGGTCGCCGCGGCTTCACCGAGAAGAGCCGCGCCGCGCCCGCCGCAGCCGATCACGGCGACATTGAGCTTGTCATAAAACGGCTTGTAACCAAGCGCTCGCAATGAGGTGACGCTGCCGTACCCCCCCATCGGGACCGCTCCGGCCAGCAATGATCCGAAAAAGAAGTACCGCCTCGAAAACCCGGTAGACATATTGACTCCTCCTATGCCTCGAATTGGTCTGCCCGCCGATACGCATCAAAGCACTTTATCAGGCCGGGCATGCCCTTCACGGTGAGCCCGTGCTCCATGCCGATGATGCCCTTGAAGCCGAGTTCGTGGATCGCTTTGAACACGTTCTGAAAGTTGATCTCTCCGCTGTACGGCTCGTTTCGCCCCGGTACGTCCCCGGTCTGGAAATAGCCGATCAGTTCGTAGTAGTGCCGGATGTGGTTGATCAGATTTCCTTCGGTGATCTGCTGGTGATACATGTCGAAGAGGATCTTCACGTTGGGCCGGTCCACGCCGCCGATGATCTCGGCCGCATGCTCGATGTAGGAGACGAAGTAGCCCGCGTGATCTACCTTCCAGTTCAGGGGTTCGAGCACCAGCACCAGCTTCGTGCCGGCGACGAGATCAGAAGCGCGCTTCAGCACTTCGATGGCGTTCTGCGTCTGCTGCGTTTGCGTGAGGTGCGGCACCGCGAGGCCGGAGGTAACCGTCGCGCATTCATTGCCCACCACCTTGTGCAACTCGACAGCCTTGACGACGTCTTCCAGAAACTCCTTGTGCCCGCCACGGTCTCCCATCGCGGTCGGCTTCCAGCCGCCGCGATTGACGACGAAGACGCCCATGCTCATCTTCAGTTCATCCATCTTCCGCCGAATGGCCTGGATCTCCGCCGGCGATTGGCTGGGCAATCCGTTGTATTCGAACTGGAAGAATCCGTTCTTTGCATAGACTTCCAGTTGTTGAGGCACCGTGAGGCCCTGCAGCAAGCCGATGCGCGGCGCATAGCGCAACTTGTATTTGTAGGGGGATGCCGCTTGCGCCGCCGCCGATGCGGCGCCCGGCACAAGGGTGGAAGCTCCCGTAACGAGCATCGACTTTTCCAGAAACCCTCTGCGTTTCAATGCACACCTCAATTCGCTGAAAGGATCGCCAAAATCGGGCACATGCCCGCACCGGCGATTCAACGCAACATCGTATCATTGCCGCGCCTCGTTGGCTCATCCGATTTCGCGGCTTCTCCAGCGCGTCCGGTTGGGTGGCGGCGGCTTCTGGCAGGGAACTTGCGCTTGCATGGAGAATAGGAACTGTATGGCAATTCACCCCTCCGCACGCTCCGCAGGCCCGTCGCCGCTCAGAGTGGTGTCGATTGGCGGCGGTACGGGGCTTTCGGCGCTGCTCGCAGGTCTCAAGAAGTACACCAGGACCTACCGGGCAAGCCGGCCGGCGCGCTCCATGACGGCGAGTGAAGTTGCGGGGCCGGAAATCGAGATCTCCGCCGTCGTCACCGTCACCGACGACGGAGGCTCTTCGGGAAGGCTGCGGCGGGAGTTGCATGTGCCGCCTCCGGGCGACATCCGGAATTGCCTGGTTGCCCTCTCCGAAGACTCAGACCTCCTCTCGAAGCTCTTCCAGTATCGTTTCGACGCCGGGGAGGGCCTGAAGGGCCATAGCTTCGGAAACCTCTTTCTAACGGCCCTCAGCCAGGTGATGGGAGACTTCACGCAAGCCGTGAAGGTTTGCTCAGAAGTTCTTGCCATTGCGGGACGTATCTACCCATCCACCGCGGCGAATGTGCATCTGGAAGCGATGCTGGCGGATGGGACAGTGGTCAAGGGAGAGACCGCGATTAGCGCCTCTACGGCGCCCATTCGACGGCTGCGCCTGCTGCCCTCCCCGTGTGAGCCGCTGCCGGAAACGCTGGAAGCGATCGCACGGGCACACCTGATCACGCTTGGCCCGGGCTCTCTCTATACGAGCATTCTGCCAAATCTGCTGGTGGAAGGTATCGCGGAAGCCATCGCCGCCTCGCCGGCGCACAAGATCTACGTCTCCAACCTGATGTGGCAACCTGGCGAGACCATGCACTATTCCGCCAGCGATCACGTCCGGGCGATCCTCGAGCATGCTGGCGCCAAGGTGCTCGACAGCACGCTCATCAACACAGGCCAGATCGGGGAAGATCTGCTGCGAAGCTATCTTGAGAAAGAGGCGGAACCGGTACTTCAAGATCTGGAAGCGCTCCAGGAGATGGGTATCACGGTTCTGGAGGCCGACCTGATCGGAAGTAACGAGAAGATCCGCCATGAGCCGGACCTTCTTGCCGCCGCGCTGGCCGGTATTGCGACGAAGGCTGCGTCGAGCCCGCCGCTCCCATAGCGGCCGGCCTACGGGCGCGTGCGTTTGGTGGGATGCAGTTCGTGCCGCTCCACGCGAGGCGCAGCCGGCGCCTTCCGTGCCTGGTAGGGGTGCCGGTAGGTCTTCGAATTCCCTCTCGTGCGAAGCCATGGGCTACCGGCAAGCAACAGGGTATGTGCGGGCCAATCGAAGCCGGACCGCCGCCAGCCCCATTGCTCGAAGATCGTCCCGATCCGAACCAGCGGCCCGAAGCTGATTCCGGCCACAAACCCGTCTCGAGGCTGCGCGAACACGATATCCGGATCGTAGACCGGCACGTAGTAGCGTTCGGGATCGACGGGCATGATTGTGATATCGCCGGCGGCCGTCAACACCACACGGTATTGCGGGCCGTCACGCAGGTATCCGAATTGATTCGCCCGATGCCGCAGCTTCTGAATCTCCGTGAGCACGGCGGGCCTCTCATCGAGAACTGACGCGCCCAGTTGCCGGGTCCACTCCTCATCGCTCGCCATCGCGCCCAGGATCGAAGGAAACGGCAGCAGCGATAAAACGCTGGGATCCCACGGCAGGTTGTCTGCGTTAATGGCGTCCGCGAGCGCGTCCCCTTTCAGGTAGCTGTGCCCATCGGCCCACGCAGCGGCCTCTTCGATCTGCTCCGGATAGGTGGATGCGGAGAGCACCTGGGCGATGAGCGCATCCGGGTACAGGGCGATGCGCGCCACAAGACCGTCGAGTTCCGTCGCACTGACCGACGCTTGTGCGAATGCCGCGAGGCTGGCAAAGATCAGAGCGAGGGCGAGCGAACCCGCGAGCCTGATCGTTCGACCGCTCGACAGTTCCGGGATTTGCCTTGTGACTGAAATCGGGATTCTCATTGGAGCACCTGCCGAAAATTTGCATGCCGCGCCCGCGCTAACCGGATCGGCAGGCGCGGTTGCGGCACGTTCCTTCGTTTCCTCATCGGCTGCTCAAAACCCGGCTAGGATTTTGGCGCGTGCTTGATGCGGATCACATGATGTTCGTGCTTGCCCTTGGTCATCGAGAGGATGACGCCATCGAAGCCGGGCTGCCAGATCTCGGCTAGCGTGTAGGTATTGCCGACCTTGTCGAACACGATGTGAGAGTCGTTTTCTTCACCGGAGAGCGGCCTGGGCGAGACGTAGGTCAAGATCATTGCGAGCACCTTCGGCGCGCCGGCTTTCGTCTGGATCTCAACCAATTGATCGTCCGGCTTCACGCGGAATTCATAGGAACCCGCGGCCAGCGTCTTACCGCCGGCTGTGAAAGCAAACGGCACCTTGGCCGTCACCGCTTCCATTTGGGCAGAAGCGTATGGCACGGTTGCCAGCGTGAGAAGGGCCAAAAGCGCGACGCCCGACAGCCGGAAAATTCTTGCAGTCTGTTCATGGAAGGTCATATTGAATCTCTTTCTCCACTTCGGTCTCATTGAACTGCGTGGAGCCTGTGGAACCGCTCCACTAATTGAAGTCTAGGGCGCGCCTGGTTTCGTTCCCACTCTCAAAACTGCTAGTTTTGCCTCGGAAAACTCCCAGGTAGCCGTGTTACGCCGCGCCCTCGAACACAACCTGCATACGCAACACAACCAGATACGCGGCGGGAAGAACTCGGCTAATTTTGTGTGAATGCGACGAACGTGAGCTGGCCATCCCGCTCCACCTGCAAGACGACGGCATCGCCGGAGTGAAAGGAAGCGAGCTGCGTCTTGAGGGTTTCGAGATCCGCGATGTCCAAGCCATTCACCGCGTGGATGATGTCGCCGGGAACGAGGTCAATCGCCGCTGCGGTCGAATCGAGCACCTTCGCGGTAACCACAACCCCGTTCGGGAGGCGGATAGGCCCGAGCAATGGGGCGACATCCTTGGTGATCGCGACACCCAGCACACCGAGAGGGGGAATCAACTGCTTGCGGAGATCGGAGATCTCGCTCAGACGGTCACTCGGGGTCTCCCGTTCGCCAACCTCCGCGGAGAGTGGAATGGAATCCGTTCCTCGAAGGACTTCAATCCGGTGGCGGCTGCCTTTCGCGGAGCGAAAAATGGCCAACTCGAATTGACGCGCATTACGGATGGTGACGCCATCCAGGCTCGTGACCACATCCCCGATCTGGAACCCGGCCTTTGCCGCCGGACCGCCGGGAACCACGTCGCTTACGAGCGCCCCTCTCCGCGCCTGGATGGATAGCCCCTTTCGCAGCGTCGCATCGAGGTTCTGAAGCAGCACGCCGAGCAACCCGCGCCGGACATGGCCCGAAGTGCGTAGTTGGTGGTAGACATCCCGAACGAGGTTCGATGGGATGGCGAATCCGATGCCTTCGTTACCGCCGGATTGAGAGTAGATGAGGGTGTTGATCCCGATCACGCGGCCATCCGCGGAAACAAGCGGCCCCCCGCTGTTCCCCGGATTGATTGGCGTATCCGTTTGGATGTACTGCATGAAGCCATCCGCCGAAAGCTGCCGGGCCGGTGAGCTGACCACACCCATGGTTACGGTGTTGGCGAGCCCCATGGGACTGCCGAAAGCAAGCGCGATCTGCCCCTGCCGGACGAGACTCGAATTCGCGAATTCGAGGGCGGGCAACCCCGTGCGCGGAATGCGGACGAGCGCCAGATCGGTTTCGGGGTCCACGCCGATCACCTTGGCGGGTATCGAGGCGCCCGCCTCCCCTGTGTTCCCAACCAGCGCGGGCGGGAGCACCACAGTGACGCGCTCCGCCCCATGCACGACGTGTGCGTTCGTGATGATGAACCCATCCGAGCTGAGTATCACCCCGGAGCCCGTTCCCTGCTCCCGGGAGACGAATGCGGAATCCCGCGCGTCCGGCACCACCGTATAGCCCGAGATGTTCACCTGCACAACGGACTTACCGACCGTCTCCGCGAGCCGCTCGAAGTCTCCGCTCAATGCCTCAATGGGGTGCGCCGCGGGGGAACGGGCGTCTTGCGCTCGACAGATGCCGCCGGAAGCGAGCAGCAGAACCCAGACAAGGCTCCATTCCGCTTGATGAAGCCAACCGCTTCTCCGCAACTTCCACTCGAAACCTGAAACTCTTGGGACACAGTGATTGTTCATACCCGTAAGAGATGCGACCCATTGCGTTCGTTGCACGCCGGATCCCTGAAGACCCGGTGAATTCCAGATTCCGCAATTCGCGGGCACGAGATCCGGCCGCTGAGTTGCTTCGCCCATCCCGAGGTTAGTTCGGCAGCAGGAACGGCTATATTCTGAAAGATCCTGATCCACGATGAACGAGTTCCAGCGCGGCGGCCGCGCGTGGCGAATGCCATCACCACACGAATGATCGATATCCCTTCCACCCGCGCAATCCATCGGAAAGCCCGCACGGTTCTGCTACTCGGGTTCTGCGCGCTACTCATGCTGGTGGCGGCCATCGGAATCTATGCGGCTCGAACCGTGGAACGCCTAAGCTCCGATGAGGTGGCGGAAGTTGCGCGGCAATCCCTTCGCCGGAGCTTGCTCAAGCAAGCCGATGAATCCTTGACCGCCGCCACGACGGCGGTGCGCAATTGTCTCATGGGGTTGGATGAGAACGCCACGGAACCTCATCGAAAGCAGGCGCGCCGGGCCTGGAAAGACGCGGAAGAATCTATCGCAAAGTATCGTGAGGCAGCCAGCGACCATGCCGCGCTCACCGGGAGGCTCACGAACGAGCTGACGTTGTACTGGGCGCTGGCGCAGACCACGATTCAGCTTGACCAGGAATCCCGGCGCGCGGCCGCGACCACCGTCTTCGTCGATCAACTGGTTCCTCTGCGCGATCAATTTCTCAATACCCTTGAGGAACTGCAGAGGTTGGAATGGCAAGATCTTCGCTCCGTCGCGGAGCAATCCGACGCTATCGCCGGCGAGGCTAGGCGAAGGATGTGGGCCGGCGTCGGCGGCGCGTGTCTGCTGGCCGCGCTGATCGTGGCGTTCGCGTTCTGGCATCTCAAAAGCCTGGAGACATCCGCGATCTCGAATTATGCGGAGGCCGTCACCGCGGCGGTTGAGTTGAGCAACCTTTCGGGGCGGCTGTTCCGTTCCCAGGAAGAGGAGCGGAAACGAATCGCCAGGGAAATCCACGACGACTTCGGCCAGCGAATGGCCACGCTGCTCTACGAACTCTCCAGCCTCTCCGAGAGGAGGGATGCAACGCAGCCGATGAGTGCCGCGATCGACGGCGCGCGGGAACGGCTGGCGGAACTCGCCAAGGATATCCAGAACCTGTCGCGCGGCTTGCATTCCGCCGTCCTCGAAAAGATTGGTCTGGTGGCGGCCATCCGGTCCGATTGCGCGCTGATCGCGCATCGGACTCACCTTGAAGTGAACTTCGAATCCACCGGCAGTTTCCCGCGTCTGCCGGAAGAGATCGCTCTCCCGATTTACCGGGTCTATCAGGAAGCGATGCAGAACGTCATCAAGCATGCAAAGGCGGGCCGGGCGGACGTCTCTCTCTCAGTGGAGAATGCGCATCTGACTCTCCGTGTGAAGGACTACGGAATCGGCTTTGAGACTTCCTCAGTGAGCAGCCAGACCAGCCTCGGCCTGGTGACGATGCGGGAACGGTTGCGCATCGCCGGGGGGAAGCTGAGTGTTTATTCCACACCCTCGCGAGGCACGGAGATTGAAGCCCGCGTCCCGTTGCCGGATGCGTAGACGGGCGCGGCGATAGTCTACATTCGAAAGGCGGCGCATGGGCGGCACGGCCCGGGAGATCCAGTGTATGCGACGATCGACGATTCTGATTGCCGATGACCACAACCTGGTGGTGGAAGGTTTGCGCGGCCTTCTGGAGCCGGAGTATGAGGTGGTGGACAGCGTGGCCGATGGCCGCTCCGTGCTCACAGAGGCGCGGCGACTGAAGCCGGATCTGATCATCATCGATATCTCGATGCCTGGCCTGAACGGGATTGACTGCACACGCCAGCTTCGAGAGGCCGGCTGTACGGCGAAGATCCTGGTTCTGACGATGCATCTCGATGCAACGCTCGCGAGGGAGGCAATCGATGCGGGCGCGTCCGGGTATCTGCTCAAGAGCGCCTCCGCCGCCGAGTTGCGAAGCGCGGCCGCCGAGGTGCTGCTAGGCCGGACATACCTCTCACCGGCCGTGACCAGGGACTTTCTTGAAGTGATGGGCCGCGCGAGTTCCCGCGACGATGCGTGGGCCGCTCTTACGCCGCGCCAGCGTGAGGTGCTGCAACTACTGGCGGAGGGAAAATCTCACAAGGAAGTCGCGGCGATTCTGAACATTTCCGTCAAAACGGCGGAGTATCACAAGTATGCGATTTTCGAGAACCTGGGGTTGAAGACCAACGCGGAGCTTGTGCAATACGCCATAAGACACGGGATTATCACGATTTAGCGATGTTGGGAGTTCTCCTAGTAGAACGATTCGCCGGTTCCTGTTTCACTGGTTTCAGAGGCAATGGTTGTGGCGGACGTGGAAGAAAGCACAGCCGGAGCGGCGCCGGCCGGCACGCGGATTCGCGTCATTCTGGCGGATGACAACCGCGGATTGATGGCGGAGCTGCTGCGGATCCTATGCTGGGAGTTTGAGATCGTGGCCACCGTTCCGAACGGGCGGGAACTCCTCGAGGCTTACGACCGCTACAAACCGGACGTGGTGGTGACGGACATCTCGATGCCGGTGCTCGATGGGTTCGCGGCGGCGGAAGCGCTCGGGCGCATGGGGAATCCGCCTGTGATCTTCTTCACGATCCACGACGACCCGGCGTTTCTCGAAGAAGCCAAGACGCTCGGCGCGGCGGGGTACGTCGTGAAGGGCTGTCCTCCCTCGGTGCTCGCCAAGGCGATTCGCTCCGCTTACCATGGCCGTTCGAACGGGCCGCACTAGCATTAGGCCGCGCATGGATGTTGACGGATTGCTTCCGTGGTTAGCGAAGACCACAATGGAAGCAGGAAGGAATGTGACCGGGCCGAACGAACGGTCCGCTTTGATTGGTTGATGACTTATGGAACAAGACCTCTATCCGGTAGCCACGAAAGAATTCTCTCAGAAGCGACGAGAACTTGCGCCGGAGACGTATTCAGCTTTCATCGCGTTTAGCCAGCAGGTATTCACGGACGGCGCGCTGACGGGCAAGATGAAAGACCTGATCGCCATCGCGGTGGCGCACACGACGCAGTGCCCGTACTGCATTCGCGCGCATACGAAGCGCGCCCTGGCAAAGGGAGCAACGGAACAGGAGATCATGGAAGCGATCTGGGTGGCCGCCGAAATGCGCGCCGGCGCGGCTACCGCCCATTCGACTCTTGCAATTGACGAAATGCTCAAGGCGAAACCCGCGGAGTAGTTTTTTCGTGGGCCGGATTCGCGGGGCGCTTAGATCGCCTGTGTGCGGCAGGTGGCCCCGCGGCCTTTGAGGCAATAGGCGTAACAGTTCTTGTGAGCGAGATAAACGCGGCGGAGCGATTCCGCTAGAGTCACGCCAAGCTCGAAGCGCCGGTCATCATAAATCACCGGGCATGGATAGTATCGGAGTTCACCGTCGATCTTCTGGATGCAGCGGCTAAAGTGGCACATGAGCGATTCCGGCGGTTTCCCCAGAATGGAAAAACAGTTGGCGGTGACGAAGACCTCCGGGTGCGGCGCGCCGCCCGCTTGCTGGAGGCGCGTCAATTCGTGGCCCGATTCGAGCATGTTCTCGATGAGATTGACTTCGACCGCGAGGCCATCGAACAACGCCCGGTAGGCTTCGCGAATCTCTTCATCCGTCTGAAGCGCAAGCAGCGGCCGCTCCGCCGTGAGCACGGGAACAAAGCCCATGGCGGCCAGGTCCCGAACGGTGGCCACGGTTTGCGCGAAGGTGCCCTTTCCGCGAATGCCGTCATGCCGCGCCGGTTCTGGACTCTCCAGGGTAATGCGCAGCCTTAGCCGCTCGCCATGCCTTGCGCGTAGGGAACGCAGCGCCTCGAAATGATTCCGGATGTAGCGCCTGCCATTCGTGAGGATCTCCACCGGCGCAATGCCGAGAGCGCATTCGAGGCTGGCGAGAAACTCTTCGTTGCGCGCAGCGCGGCCCTCGAGAACGTCCTGATTGACGAAGGGTTCACCGCCAGTGAAGCAAATCCTCTGTACGCCGAACCTTGCCGCATCTTCCAGGTGCGGGCGCAGTTCGGCGAAGCGAATCTGTACGAGGCGGTGATTTTGCGGGGAGGATGCAGTGTAGCAGTGCTTGCACTTGAGATCGCAGAGCGAACCCTGCATCACCCAGAGGTCTTCGAGGGATGGCCGGCCGCCGCGGCGCTGAGGGTCAACATAGCCCCGCAGCGCGCCATCCTGACTTGTCAGCGTGAGCCCATCAGGGTGACTGGTGCGCGCATTCATCTCCACGGAGTATAGCAACGGCCCCCGGGGCGGCCGTGAATCGACATGCAGGTGGCGAGATCACGCGAAGCGGCCGGTTCCTCCCGCAGGAGAGGAACCGGCCGCGCCGAACCCCAAATCCGAAAGTCTGGGGTGTTTGATTAGAAGACCAGCCGCAGGCCGAACTGGACGATTCTCGGATCTCGGGAGGACGTGATGGTGCCGAACGTGGCGCTTCGGTTTCGCCCGTCCGCTCCAGGAGAGAACGAGGCATTCGGACTGCCGAGATTGGTGTGATTCACGAAGTTGAACGCCTCCGCGCGGAACTGCGCGCGCAGCTTTTCCGTGATCATCGTGTCTTTGATGAGAGAGAGATCGAAGTTGACAACACCCGGGCTTCGCACATCGGGCAGCGCTCTTCCGAGATTCCCATAGGTGAAGTTCGGCGGATTCAGGAACTGCGTGGTATCGAACCAGCGCTCCGCGGTCGGGTTATCCAGTTTCGCGCTCACTCCCGTCGAGTTCGGCCGGTTTGCCAGGAAGTTGCTGGCTCCCCGCACGACCAGCGGCAAGCCGCCCTGCATGGTGGAGATCATATTCACCTGCCAGCCGCCAACCAGCTTGTCAGCCAGAGCGCTGGACGGGGCAAGACGCCTGCCCTTGCCGAATGGCAGTTCATAGATTCCGCTGATGACGAGCCGGTTCGAAACGTCGCTCGGGTCCACCGAGCGCTCCGCTCTGCGGTCGTACAAGCCATTCTGGTAACCTTGAGCGCTGCTCACTTCCACGGAGCCGAAGTTCATGGGAACGTTGGCGCTATCACTAATCAGTTTCGCGAAAGTGTACGAGCCCAGGACCGCGAACCCGTTCGAGAGCCGCTTCTCCACACTCAGCAGGAACGAATGGTAGATCGAATTGCCGAGGTGGGGGTTTCGGACGTTGACGCTGGTGTAGTAGGGAAATGGCTTCAGCAATTGGGAGCGGCTGATGGTATTCCCGCCGAGCGCACCCGGAACAAGTCCTTTGTATGGATTTGCCACCTGATTTTGGAGACTCAGCCCGAGGCTTTGGTACTGCGGGTCGAGTTGGTTGTAATCATAGCCATTGGCAATCAAGCCCGTGCCGTGATTCGCGCTGTAGGCGGCATCCACGAGGATCCGCCACGGTAGCTGCCGCTGCAGGGAGACAGTCCATTGCTGAGACATCGGCACCTTCTCGTCCCCCTGGTCCCAATTGACGCCCTGGCTTAGCAGGAAGCTCGGTCCCAGGCTCGAACCGAGAGGTTCGGTGGCCGGATAAGGCAATCCATCCTTGAACTGGAAGGCCGGGAGGTTGGAGTTGTTGTTCGGAGGCGAGTACGTCGTGGTGGTGTTGGCAAAGCCCGCGGTGTTTCCGAAGAAGTCGCGATAAAAGATCTGCGGGTAGAAGATGCTGTAACCGGCGCGCAGCACGGTTTTCCCATCCCCCAGCAAGTCATAAGCCAGCCCGATGCGCGGCCCGAAATTGTTGTAGACGGGTTCGAGCGGAGTCCTGCCATAGTCGACCCCGGCATATTCCATCCGGCCGGGAAGCTTCGTATCCGGGTTGGTGGCGAAGGGGTTGAAGGTCGAGTTGCCGTTGTTTCGCTCAAAGGGCCATTGCTGATAGTCCCAACGCAGCCCAAGGTTCAGAGTGAGCCTCCGCGTGGCCTTCCAGTCATCCTGAATGAAGAGACTGAGAGACTTCCCAGCGTCGGATTCGCCAGCATAGCGGGTGACGGTAGCACTGCTCACCGAACCCAGCAGGAAGGTGGCGAATGCACTGCCCGTACCCACTTGGCTCTGCGGGTTTCCCGTCAGACCTTGCGCAAAATCGAAAGAGCCGGAGGGAACTTCCCGCTGATAGTTATTGGCCTGCTGAACGCGCACATCCGCTCCAAGCTTCAGGGTGTGACCACCGAAGATCTTCGTGGCCATGTCAAAGAACTGCCATGTGGTGCCGCCACGCAATCCGACGGTGAACGCGCCGAAACCGGTGAGGCCGTTGCTGACGCGAGGCAGCGTGTCCTGCGGGAATGAGGCGGGCAGCCCCAGCTTCGAAGGCCAGCCCTGCCCGAAGCTATAAGCCTGGAAGGGAAAGGCCTGCCGCGCTACACCCACGCGAAACTCGTTGAGGAGCGTGGGAGAAAACGTATGGGTATCGCTGAACAGCGCATTGTAATTCAGATAGTTATCCAAGCGGGAACGGACATTCGGATCCGGCAGCGCCGAAAAGAAGCCATTGTCATTGAAATGCTTGTAGTAGAGGTAGCGGAACGACGCGCTGTTGCTATCGGAGAAGCGATGATCCCCCTTGATGGTGTACTGCTTCATATCGCGCTTCTCCGCAACCTGGCCAATCCAGTTCTGAGAATTGGTGAAGGCATTGTTTGGAGCACGGTTGGGGAGGGGGTAGAACTGCAACATCGCGAGCGATACCGCGTCCAGCCGGTTCGAGGGGATGAGGTTGTTCGCGAACGGAGTGCGCGCAAAGCCGCCACCCGGGTTTGTGACCGTTGTCCCCGGATCATAGATGGGGATCAGGCGGCCGTTCGCATCGAAGAGCCTGGAGAAATTGCCGCTCCGCTGTTCTTCGACGGGCACAGTAAGGATATTTGATTGGAAACGGCGGTTCCGCCACCCCTCATAGTTAAAGAAGAAGAACGACTTGTTCCGCCCATCGTAGAACTTCGGCACAAAGACCGGGCCGCCCAGGGAACCACCGTACTGGTGATAGCGGAACGGTTCCTTGGACGCAGCGAAGGTGCGGCGGGCATCAAACGCGTCGTTGCGAATGAAGTAGCTCAGGTTTCCATGCAGATCATTGGTGCCGCTCTTGGTAACAACGTTCACTACACCACCGGCGGTGAAGCCGAGTTCGGCCGACATCACATTCGATTGCACCTTGAATTCCTCTACGGCATCCACGGTGGGATTCACATTGAGATCCGCCAGAAACGCGCTGTTGTTGTTGCCGCCATCGAGCACGAAGCTATTGAGCGAACTCGGACCTCCGTTAATGCTCATTGCGGAAAGGGCGATGCCGCGATCGGCAAAGCCGCTATTTGTGGGGCCCGCCTGGGATTTGACGCCCGGCGTCAGCATCACCAGGGCGAGCGCGTTGCGGCCGTTGAGAGGGAGTTCCTCGATTCGCCGGTTCTCGATGACTTTACCGACCGTCGCGCTGCCCGTATCCACGAGGGCGGCATCCGCGACCACGCTGATCGATTCCGCCATCGCGCCCACTTCGAGCTTGAGGTTGAGGGAAACGCGCTGATCCACCTGCAGCGTGATGCCGCTTCGCTGGATCACCTTGAAGCCCGTCTTCTCGACGGCAACCTGGTAATTGCCGACCCGGAGCGCGGGGACGGTGAAGTAGCCGCTCTCATTGGTAGCGGTCTGGGAAACCGCGTTTGTACCGGTGTTTGTAATCTTTACGTCGGCCGCGGGCACCGCCGCGCCAAGCGCATCGGTGACCGTGCCGGAAATGGAGCCCGTGCCCTGCTGAGCAAGCAGCGGAAGCCCCGAGACAAGGAGCAAGGCGAGAATGATTCTAAACATAGTTTTGACTCCTGAAGCCGAACTCGCTGAACTACACTAGACGAAAAAGAAAGCCGCCGTCGCCGTGCAATCCGCTTGGGGAGTCAGGCGGACCCAGTGGGCGGAGAAGGCGTCGGGGAAGATGTGCTTGGCGTAGCCTTCCACAGGCACTTTAACTTGTTCGTACTTGTGCCAGGTGCCGTTGCCCATGAAGTCGATTTCCAGGTCGAAGACCGCGGCTTTGTCCGTGCTGATGTGAAGCATCTTGCGCTCGAAACCGGTGAGCAGGAAGGGGTCCGACGCCTCGCCCTTGCGGACGGCGGTCTTCCACCAGGGGCCACCCCACCCGGCGGGTTTGCCCCAACTCCACAGGTCATCCGTCTTGCCGAACCACACACCCGCCTGGGGTTGGCCGACGACGGCGTTGTTATCGCGATTGGGTGTGGTCTGGTTACCGCCCACCGTGAACAGGCCCCGGTAGGCGCAGTAATCCGGGATGATCCGCAGATGCTGGCAAATGGGCTTCACACCCCAGATGCGGCCTTCGAAGGGCAGCGGCTGAAGCTCATAGAACACACCCTGGATGTCAACCAGGAAGTGCTCCGTTTCCACTTCGCGGATGCGCATCCATTCCGTTTGCCATGCCTGGCTCATCGCGTGGGTGGCTTTCGGCAGGCGGTACCTCTGCCACTTCCCATCAACCAGCGCCCAGAAGAGAACGCTGGCTTCGTCCCAGCCCGTGGCGAACATGACCTGGCCGAGGTCCTGGCGGGCCATCACGTCCATGTGGGGCTTGCCGGAGAGCCGGTTCCAGGTCTTGCCGTCGTATTCGAAGAGGCCGGCGCTGTCTTCGCCAAAGGCATAGAAGCCGTTGTTTGCCACGGCGATGCGGCCTTGCGCCGTGTAGCCACCCTTGAAGTGAGGGCGTTTGGCGATCTTCATATCCTTGACGAGATCGAAGAGGACGCGCGGCTTCAGATCCTTCACGTCCATCTCAAGCAGCAGGCCTTCCATGGTCATGTGGTAGACGCGGTTGGCGGGGTCGCTCA
>JADYZL010000072.1 GCA_020853155.1 Bryobacterales bacterium | reverse complement strand
GAACTGAGCCTCTTCCGCATCGCGCCCGGCTTCTTTGGGATGGACCGGCGCGGCGAGGAGGCCGCCGCCTTCAGCGACGCGCAATGGGAGACGATCCGGACATTCCGTGCGATGCCCCGGCAGGTAGAGGCGGCATTGGCGGAGTTGCTGCTCTTCGAAGAGAGCATGCGCCAGGCGAGAGACGCCGGCGGCTTCGGCCCGACGCCGTTGGTGATTCTGAGCGCGGGTCTCGCTCGCAAGCCGCGCTGGGTCCCGCCGGACTACACGGATGCCGAGTATCAGCGCCAATGGAACCTGCTCCAGGAAAAGATGCGCTCGTTGAGTGACCCGCCCGCGCTCCGCTTGGTCGCCGCCCAATCCGCCCATGAGATTCCGATTCAGCAGCCGGAGATGGTGATCCGCGCCGTGAATGCCGTGCTGCGGCAAGCGGCCCCTACGCCGCCGGTTCGATAGCGTCGCGCTTGCCTGGCGAGGATGCCGTCTGCGGTACGAGGCTCACCAGCGCCGCCGCGAGCAAATAGCAGAGTCCACCCACCAGCAGCGTCTCCCGGAGGCCGAAGGAAATCGCCAGAACGATCGCGCTCACGGACCCCAGTACGCTTGCGGCGGCATTCAACGCCCAGGCCCAGCGGACGGTGGGCGCGCTCCAGCCTTCGAGCAACTGCAAGCCCATCGGGAACGGAACGCCCATCGTGAAGGCGGGCGTCCCCACCAGCGCCACCGTCAGCAGCACCTTCAGCGGGAACGGCCAGGAGACGGCGATCGCGCTCAGCGGCGTGGCGATCACCGCCAGCACGGCGATTTCCAGCGCCACCAGCATCGCCAGTTTTCGAAGCTTGCCGGTCTCGCCTCCGGTGATGCGCTTGCTGAAAAATGCGCCCAGCCCGCTGAACACCAGCATGGAGAAGATAATTACCGTGAGCGAGTAAACCGGGTGCCCCAGCAACAGCACGAAGTTCTGGATGGCGGCCACTTGCGTGAGAATGTAGCCCATCCCGATGAGTACGAAATAGCCCAGAAACAGCCGCAGGCCGCGCTCCTTCGGCAGCGCATTCTTGAGCACAAGCGGCGGCAGCAGCAGAATCAGCAGCATCGCCAGGATGCTCACGGCGAACAGCCCGAGGAGCGTGGGCACCGCGCGGTTCACGTTGAAATCCGCGCTATCGCGGCCAATCGCCGTCACCAGCTTCCACAAATCGCGCGGCTGCACCGTATAGAAGAAGAAAGGCCGGTTGTCGCCCACGGGAGATACATCGAACGCGTAGTTCCGGTAGAACTCCTGAGGGTCGGACGTTTCGAGATACCGGTGGAAAGCCGTGTCTCCCGGCCGCCCGGGCAGGTAGATCGCTCCGAGGCCCCGTTCGCGCGCGATGGCTTCCGCCTTCGCCACTTGTGCTTCGTCGAAGGGCTGCCGGGAAATAATCACGGTATCGAGCGCGCCCCAGCCGAGCAGCAGGCGGCTATTCTCTCGCAGCACCAGAACGTGTCGTGCCACATCGTCGCTCCCCAGTCGCGCCAGCGCCACGCGCGCCAGCGCCAGCAGCCGCAAACTCTCGCGCGGTTTCTCAAACCCCCAGCGCGTGATGGAGAGCAGCCCATCGGGGCGGAGGGAGCGCAGGTAATCCTCGAATGCGTCGGTCGTGTATAGGTTGTTCTCCGAAAGCGCGAACGCGCCCGCGGCCGTGGAGGCCCACGTATCCACCAGCGTGAGCTGAATTACCCCGAACAGATCGTTGTTGCGCCGCACGAACGCCCGCCCGTCCTCCACCTCGATCTTCACTTCCGGGCGAAAATAGATGCGCCGGGAGAGATCGGGGAACCGCTCCCGCATGATCGTGTTGGCGATGGCGGGGTTGATCTCCACGCCCGTCACATCCTTGCTGCCGGAGGCGATCGCGCGCGCCATATCCCATCCCCCGCCGGCGCCGATCACGAGCGTCTTGGCCCCGGGCCGCAGGTTGTAGACGAACCCGGGGCCCATGCTCAGCAGATCCTGCCGGTCCTTGGCGCTGAGATGGTCTAGGTCATAGGGCGGGATTCCCGTCGCCGCATCGCCATCGATGACGATATCGGGCTGCCACTGGCCCGGCGCCTGCCGCAGCGCCACGCGGGAGAGGCTGTTCCACTTCACGTAGATTTCATGGCTCAGGTCATGGCCCTTGGCATAATGCAGGTCCATCCAGCGTGTCTTGCCGTTCACCACCATCAAGCCCACCAGCAGCAGGGCGGCGCCCACTCCCACGGCGCGCATTGCGGTGCGGCGCCGGGCGGAATACCAGAGCGATGCGGCCACCGCATAGATCACTCCCGCGGCGATCACCGCGTTCGGGCCGCCGAAGCTGTTCAGGAAAGGCACCAGCAGCAGGCAGCCCGCAGCCGCCCCAAGCAAGTCGTGGAAGTAAACGCGGTCCACCTTCTCGATGGTTTCGCTGATCACCAGGGAGAGCGCCGCGCCCGCCAGAAAGAAGGGAACCGCGGAAAGAAAGAAGACCCCCGCGAGCATCGCGACGCCCGGCTCCGTTTTCACCGAAACCAGCAGCCACAGGGCCAGGGGAACGACAAAGGCATTCGCCAGCAGAAGAGCCGCCGCCTTGTTCTGAAAACTCCCCGGCAGCCGCGCCAGCGTGTAGCTGAACAAGCCGCCCGCGCCCAGGCCGAACATCGCGATGGAAATCGCCAGGAACGCGAAGTGGTAGTAGAAGACCACGGAAAACAGGCGGGTGAGCGCCAGTTCCAGAATCAAAGTGGCGAGGGTTGTGAAGAAAACACCGAGATAGATGCGGGGCCAGTCCCGGTGGCGGCAGGCGGAATCGAACGGCATCAAGCTACCAGCATACGGCAGACGGCCGCGTCGCCGCGACAAGTTGCGTCCAAGCCGTCCAGGCCCCTTCTCCTGTTAGTGATACGCTGGATGCGGCCCCGCCGGGCATCCGGCCCATCCGCGAGGCCGGCAGGCGTGTTCGCGGGAAAGTTGTAACCAGGCCATGATCGATCTGAGCTCCATCCACGATCAGCAGATGTTCCGGGCGACATTCCGTCTCGCCAAGGCGCGTGTGCGCGCGCTTGTGGAACGGGAGCCCGGCTTCTACCCCATGTTTACGGAGAACGGCAAGTGGTGCCACGATCTCCCCCCGTGGACGTATTGGTGCGACGGGTTCCTGCCAGGCATGATGTGGATCTTCGCCGCCGCGGAGACCGATGCCGATGCGGCTTCGTGGTGGCACGACCAGGCCGTTCATTACACCAAGCCGCTCGAGCCCAGGAAATTCGACGGCGACGTCCACGACCTCGGCCTGATCTTCATGTCCACCTTCTACCGCTGGCATGAAATCACCGGAGAGAGCGCCCTGCGCGACGTGCTCCTCGAAGCGGGTCGCACCCTCGCCGGCCGCTATCAGCCCACCGGCAAGTACATGGCCTCCTTCATCGCCAACGACAGCACCTTCATCGACATGATGATGAACGTCGGCCTCATCTTCCATGCAGCCCTCGAAGCCAGCAGCCCGGAGTTGATGGAGGTCGCGATGAACACGTGCCTGACGATTCGGCGTACGCTCGTGCGCGGCGATGGCTCCGTCGGGCAAGGGGCGCTGTTCGACGTTGAGACGGGCGCATTCGTGGCGCAGAGCACCCAGCAGGGCTACCGGGCCGATTCCTGCTGGAGCCGCGGGCTCGCCTGGTCCCTCTACGGCTTCACGAATGCTTACGAGTTCTGCGGCGACGCCCGCCTCCTATCCACCGCGGAAGCCGCCGCCGATTTCTACGTGCAAAACTCTCCCGCCGATGGCGTTCCCCCCTGGGATTTCGACGCGCCCGCAACCAACGGAGTGGAGTTGGATACGTCCGCCGCGGCCATCGCGGCATCCGGCTTCTTCAAACTCTCCCACGTCGTGCCGGATCTGACCAAAGGCCAGTTCTACGATCAGGTTGCCCGCCGCATCCTTCGTTCCTTGTGTGAAAAGCATCTGGGGACCGAAGAAGGCTATGAAGGGATCCTCAGGAATGGGGTCTACCACATGCGCCAGAAATTGGGCGTGGGCGAGAGCGTCATCTGGGGGGAGTATTTCTTTGTCGAAGCGCTCGATGACGCGATACGCAGCCTGGAAGGGAACGCCTGATCCCATGACGGACGAAACCGGTGAACGCATTCGGGAACTCCATTGGATCTACCGGTGTGAAGATCCTCCCACGGTCGAAGGCTTCCTCCGCGCGAATCCGGACTTGCTGCCCTATGTGGAGCAGAGCGAGGCGCGGATCGCGAAGCATTTCCCGAAGTCGAATTTGCGGCTCGTCGTGGAGCACGACGAAGGCGAGGATGGCTCGCCGGCCGCGGAGAAGCTCTTCATCCTCATCGAGGCCTCCGGTGAAACCGCGGACGCGCTTGACCGCCTTGAAAAGCTGGACGAAGACTGGTCCGTCGATGTGTGCGAGGCCACGGACGACCGGCTCGTCATCGACCTGAGCTATGAGCGGCCGCTCAACTCATCAGAAAGCGCGTGATGTGGTTCGCCAGATAGGCGGAGACGAACGCCAGCGCCGTCATATAGCCGAACATATAGGCGGGAAATTTCCAGCCCCCGGTTTCGCGGCGCACCACCGCCAGCGTGGAGAGGCACTGCATGGCGAACGCGAAGAAGACGAGTAGCGCGATCGCTCCCGGCAGGTCTAGATTCTGGCGCAACGCCTCCTGTAGACCGAGGCTGGATTCGTCGCCCCCCTCGATGCCATAGATGGTGCCGAGCGTGCCGATGATCACCTCCCGCGCCGCGAGGGACGTTACCAGCCCGATGCCGATGCGCCAGTCGAAGCCGAGAGGCCGGATGACCGGTTCCACCGTGCGCCCCAGCGTGCCCGCAAGGCTGTCTTCGATCGGCGGCGCGTGGCCATCGACCAGGGGTAGGCTTGCGAGCGCCCACAGCCCGATCGAAACGGCCAGAATCACCGTTCCCGCGCGGCGCAGAAACACCTTCGAGCGGTCAAGCAGCCGCAGGCCGATGGATCGCAGCGTGGGCCACCGGTAGGTGGGCAGTTCCATCACGAATGGCTGCCGCTTCGCCTTGAGCACCGAGCTTTGCAACACCCAGGCGGTGCCCACGGCGGCCAGGAATCCGAGCAGATACAGGCCCATCAAGGCCAGCGCCCGGATCCCCAGGAACTTGCCCAGAATTTCCCGCTCCGGCAAAAACGCCGCGATGATCAGGGTGTAGACGGGCAACCGCGCCGAGCAGGTCATGAATGGCGCGATCAGAATCGTGGCCATCCGGTCCCGCTTGCTCTCGATGGTGCGCGTCGCCATGATGGCGGGAATCGCGCACGCATAGGCGGAGAGCAAGGGGATGAAACTCTTCCCCTGCAAACCCACCCGGGCCATGGTGCGGTCTGAGATCACGGCGGCGCGCGCTAAATAGCCGGAATCTTCAAGAATGCCGATGAACGCGAAGAGAATCAGAATCTGCGGCAGGAATACGACGACGCTGCCCACGCCGCTCCAAACGCCGTCCACCACCAGGGATTGTAGCCATACGTTCGGCAGCAAAGACCGCACCAGTTCCCCCGAGGAGGCGATCAGCGCTTCCACGCCATCCATCAGCGGTTGGGCCACCACGAAGATACTCTGGAAAACGAGCACCATCACCACAAGAAAGATCAGCGGCCCGGCGATGGGGTGCAGAAAGACCGCGTCGAGCCGCTGCGTCCAGATCGGCGCGTTGGGGCTCTGGTACCCCGCCGCGCGGGACATGCTGCCCGCCCATTCGCGGCAAGCCGGCACGTTCTGCAATATGGGCAGCTCCACCGGCCGCGGCAGCGCCACCGTGCCCGCGAGAAAGCTGCGGATCATTTCGAGACCCTCGCCGCTCGCCGCGCTGATTCGCGCCACCGGGGCGCCCAATTGGTTCGCCAGCGCTTCCGTATCCACGTCCCCGCCGCGACGCCGTAACTCATCCGCCATATTCAGCAGGATCAGCGTCGGAATGCCCATTGCCAGAATCGGCGCGGCCAGCATCAGGTGGCGGCTCAGGTTGGTGGCGTCGAGGATCAACAGAACGGCATCCGGCTTGCGCATCCCATCCGTCTGCCCGTGCAGGATGTTATGCGTCACCTGCTCGTCTTCACTGCGCGGAGTGAGGCTATAAACGCCCGGCAGGTCCACCACGTCGAGCGTCTTGCTATTGAGAATCATTTGCCCCACGTGATAATCCACCGTCACGCCGGGGTAATTGGCCACCTTTT
>JADYZL010000071.1 GCA_020853155.1 Bryobacterales bacterium | reverse complement strand
TCGTCTTCCGCATCACCCAAAAATCCTGGCTCCTCCGCCGCCTGGAAACCTGGGAGCGCGTCATCGCCGATTCCCAAGTCGCCCGCATCCGCCAGAAACACCCCAACACCGCCGCCCCCGCCGCCATTGCCCTTTCCCTCCTCGAAGCAAAAGAAACCGCCCAAACCCGCTTCCACGAACGCACCGCCAAGCTCCGCAACCAACACGAAGCCGCCCTCGACCGCCTCACCGCCAAGCTCGAAACCCAACAACTCCGCCGCGAAGTCGCCCATCTCCGCGCCCACCGCGAAAACCCGCCATGCCCCACAAGCCGCCCGCACCTCTCCTTCGCCGCCTCGAAGCCTTCGGAACCGCACGCCGCATGAATCACAAGCCTCGGAGCGGTTGCGGCGCGGATGCAAAGGAGAGCGCGAACGGGCGATACTATACATAGGGAGTCTCTGGGCAGCCGTCTGCGTTGCGGCACAAACGGAAACGCCGTGAGTGCGCGATGATCGAGAAACTATTTCGGCTGCGCCCCAAATCGAAGCTCATGAGTGAACGGAACGACCCGACGAATCCACATTTTGTTCCCGCCGAAGAGGACGGCATTCCTCGTGAATCCAGTGAAAGTGCCGGTGGCGCCGGCGAAGGCGCTCTCCAATCCTGCGAGCGGTTGGAAGCGGAGAACGCCGAACTCCGCTCACAGCTATTGCGAATGCGGGCGGAGTTCGAGAATTTCCGCCGCCGCGTTGGGCGCGAAAAAGAAGAGATCGCGGACCACGCCAAAATGGAGATCGCCAAGGCGATGCTGTCGGTGGTGGACGATTTCGAGCGGGCGCTGGAGGTGGAGTGCGCCGACGGCAACTACGCCAAAGGCATGGAATTGATCCACGCGCGGTTGCTCGACACGCTCAATAAGGCGGGCGTGGAGCCGATTCATGCCGAAGGCCAGCCGTTTGATCCTAACCTGCACCACGCGATTGAGATGGTAAAAACGACTGGCGCGCCGGACCATACGGTGCTCCAGGTTTACCAGCGGGGCTATCTTTACAAGGGAAACCTGCTGCGGCCTTCCGCCGTAAGGGTCGCGGTGACGCCGGATTAGAGATCGTCTTCGCCGCCCACTCGCGGCAGCCAGCCCCATGCTCCGGTTCCGGAAGGCGTGAGTTCACGCAAACAGAAAAGGCAGATACGAGGCGCAATGGTGTCAAATCGCGACTATTACGAAATTCTGGGAGTTCGGAAGGACGCAAGCGAACAGGAGCTAAAAACCGCATACCGGAAGCTCGCGTTGTCGTATCACCCGGACCGCAACCCAGGAGACCACGGCGCGGAGGAAAAGTTCAAGGAAGCCGCGCAAGCTTACAGCGTGCTGAGCGATCCGCAGAAGAAAGCGGCCTATGACCGCTACGGGCATGCCGGCGTCTCGAGCGCGTCGAGCGGGCCGCAGGATTTCGACCCCTCCATCTTCGCGGATTTCAGCGATATCTTTGGCGATTTCTTCGGTTTTGGCGATCTTTTCGGCGGCGGCGGACGGCGGCGCAACCGGCAGATGCGGGGCGAAGACCTTCGCTACGATCTGGAAATCGGGTTCGAGGAAGCCGTTTTCGGGACCACCGTGGAAATCAAGGTGCCGCGGCACGAAAGCTGCGATAGCTGTAAGGGCACGGGCGCGGCTAGCGCCAACGGCATCACCAGTTGCTCCACCTGCCGCGGGACCGGTTCGCAGACTATCCAGCAGGGCTTCATCACCATGCGGAGGCCCTGCGGCCAATGCGGGGGCACGGGGCAGATTCTGAGAGACCCTTGCAAGACTTGCCAGGGGCGCCGCTTCGTGCGCAAAGAACGCACTCTCAAGGTGAACATTCCGGCGGGCGTGGACGACGATACCCGGCTGCGCTTACAAGCCGAGGGCGAAGCGGGCATGAACGGGGGCCCTTCCGGCGACCTGTATGTAGTGCTGCGGGTGGCCGAGCATGCGCTGTTCGAGCGGGAAGAAACGGATCTCCGCGTGCACGTGCCGATCAACATCGCCGATGCCGCGCTGGGCGGAGAGATCAAGGTGCCCACGCTCGAAGGTGAGGAGACAGTGAACGTGCCTGAGGGCACTCAGCCGGGCACGCAATTCCGTATCAAGAACAAAGGGGTGCCGTTTCTAAATGGGGGCGGCCGGGGGAACCTCTACGTGCATCTGGATGTCCACGTACCGGAGAAGTTGACGCGCGAGCAGCGCAAACTTTTCGAGCAGTTGCGAGAGGTGCTGCCTTCGGCGGATACACCGAAAGAGAAAGGCATCTTTGAGCGCGTGAAGGATTACTTCCTTTAAGAAATGTAGCGCGCAGAGCGTTACGGCAGGTAGTGTTCCATCCGCAGCCCGTTGTAAAGCATCAGCAGTCCTAACGCGACCAGCAGGAACGGGCGCAACCGGAGCGGCTTGAACGCTCTTCGCAATTGGAAGCCGCCCCAGAGCATCAGTATCGCGCCGATTCCGATATACAGAATACCCACGGTGACACGCCTCCCGGGCGAAATCCTATCATCGCACGGGGGAGCGCCCGCAGCGCTGCGGAGCTGAGGCGTCCCGGCAAGAGTGGAGCAGGCCGGGCGCGGAAGGTTGCCACTCGCGGGTGCGTGCCCGGCGGCTCCGCGAGAGAGGCGTCGCTATACTGAAAGAGTACCGTCCGCTGCGCGGCCGCCATCGCCGCCACTCGTCCGGCGCGGTTCGCTCTGGGGCCGAAATATCTTGCTTGAACACATCGTTCTTCGCGGCGCGCGCCTGCACAATCTCAAGGGGATCGATCTCGAAATTCCCCACAACCGGATCACGGTGGTGACGGGTGTTTCCGGTTCCGGCAAGTCCTCGCTGGTGTTTGACACGATTTACGCCGAGGGTCAGCGCCGCTATGTGGAGTCGCTTTCGGCTTATGCGCGCCAATTCCTGGAGCGGATGGAGCGGCCCGAGGTAGACGAGATCGACGGGCTTGCGCCACCCATCGCCATTCGGCAGAAAAACCAGACGCGGAACCCTCGGTCCACCGTGGCTACTTCCACGGAAGTCTATGACTTCTTGCGGCTGCTTTATGCGCGCGTGGGCCGCACGTATTGCCCGAACTGCGGCAACCGGGTACAGCGCGACACGGTGGATCTAGCCGCGGATCGCGTTCTTCAGCAACCGGCCGGCAGCCGTTGGCGCCTCCTGTTTCCGGTGAAGATCGCTGGAAAAGCCGAACCCCGGAAATTGCGCGACCGTCTCTTCGACCTCCGCAAGCGAGGCTTTACCCGCCTCTACCAGGAAGGCGCCACGTTTGAGTTTTCGACCCCAGAATCGCTCCTGGGCATCGATTTCGATAAAGACCTTTTTGTGCTCGTGGATCGCCTGGCGATAGACCCCGAAGAGCGCGGCCGCATTGCCGATGGCATTGAGATCGCCTATCGCGAATCCGGTGAAGCCGTCTTCGAAGAGGCCGGGGACGACGCATCGAAGCGCAAACTCCCCAAGCGCATCGTCTTCAGCGAGAAGTTCACCTGCAAGCACTGCGATGCCGGCATCGTTTTTGTCGACCCGGAACCGCGCCTCTTCAGCTTTAACAACCCGTTCGGGGCATGCCCACGTTGCCAGGGCTTTGGGAACGTGATCGACTATGACCTCGGCCTGGTGATTCCCGACGATACCCTTGCGCTGCAGCAGGGCGCGGTTCATCCGTGGAGCCGGCCGCAGTATCGATGGTGGTTCGCCGAACTCAAACGGCAGGCCAAAGGCAACGTTCGGCTCGACGTTCCCTTTCAGCAACTGCGCAAGGAGGAAAAGGAGTTCGTCATCAAAGGCGCGCCCGGGTTCCCCGGGGTTCGGGGCTTCTTCGAGGAAGTAGAGACGAAGAAGTACAAAGTACAGGTGCGCGCCTTCCTGAGCCGGTATCGGGGCTATTCCGCCTGCCCGGATTGTGGTGGATCCCGTCTTCGGCCGGAAGCGCTGTATCTGCGCATACTCGGCAGCACGATCGCGGATGTGGTGCGGATGAACATCCGCGAAGCCCTGGACTTCTTCGATGAGTTGCAGCTTACGCCGGAGGAAGCGGGCATCGCTACCCGGATCCTTGTGGAGATCCGGCAGCGGCTGCGCTTCCTCAATGACGTTGGCCTTGAATACCTCACGCTGGACCGGCTGGCTAACACGCTATCCGGCGGCGAAGCGCAGCGCATTCAACTGGCTACCTGCCTGGGCTCGCGGCTGGTGGGCGCCTGCTATATCCTGGACGAGCCTTCGATCGGCCTGCATACGCGGGACACGCTGCGGCTGATCCGCATCCTCGAGGATCTGCGCGACCTCGGCAATACCGTGATTGTCGTCGAGCACGACGCGGACGTGATGCGCGCCTCGGATTACCTGGTGGATCTGGGGCCGGGGGCGGGTGAGAACGGCGGGGCGGTGATGTTCGCAGGCGCTTCGCGGGAACTCTTCTCGGACGGCGTACGCTCACTCACCGCGAGATACCTGCGGGGCGAGTTGCACGTGGCGCGCCCCCTGCCGCCACCGGAACCGAAGAAGGCGAAGCCGGGAACCCCGTCGAAGCCGGAGCTCCAATCCGCGCGCGGCGCCTTGCGCATTCTCGGCGCACGGAAGCACAACCTCAAGAACATCGATGTGGAGATTCCGCTCGGCAAGCTGGTGGCGCTTACCGGCGTATCGGGCTCCGGCAAATCCACGCTGATGCACGATGTCCTCTTCCAATCCCTGCGCTCGCTCGGGCTGGGTGGGAAGGCCGCACACAAGGCAAGATCCGACGAGATGGAGGAGGGGGACGACGCCCAATTCCGCCAATCCTGCCGCGCCGTCGAAGGCTTGAGCGGGCTCGAGGATGTGATTCTGGTGGATCAATCGCCTATCGGCAGAACCCCCCGGTCCAACCCAGTCACCTACATCAAGGCTTTCGACCTCATCCGTGAACTATTCGCCTCTACGCCGCTTGCAAGGAAGCGGCATTTCGCGCCGGGCTACTTTTCGTTCAACGTGCCCGGCGGGCGCTGCGAGGTCTGCCAGGGGGATGGCACGGTGACGGTGGAGATGCAGTTTCTTGCCGACGTCGAACTCACATGCGAGGAATGCAAAGGGACCCGATTCAAGGATGCGGTGCTGGAGGTGGAGTATAACGGTTTGAACATTCACCAGGTGCTGGGGCTTACGGTGGATGAGGCGCTCGCTTTCTTTTCCGATGTGCCGCGGCTGGTGAACAAGTTGCGCGTATTGCAGGAGGTGGGCCTCGGTTATTTGCGGCTCGGCCAATCCGCCACCACGCTCTCCGGTGGCGAGGCGCAGCGCATCAAACTCGCGGCGCACATCGGGCAAGCTTCCTGCGCGAAGACGCTATTTCTGTTCGACGAACCGACCACCGGGCTGCACTTCGACGACATCGCGAAACTGCTGGCCGCGTTTGACCGGCTGCTTGAGAACGGGGGAAGCGTGCTGGTGATTGAGCACAATCTGGATATCATCCGGAACGCGGATTGGATCATCGATCTGGGTCCCGAAGGTGGGGAGGGCGGCGGCTTGCTGGTGGCGGCGGGCACTCCGGAGGTAATTGCTGAGGTGGAGGAATCCTACACCGGACGCTTTCTGAAACCTCTCCTCTGCTCCGCCGCATCCTGATACAAAGGAAGCGTGCGGATGCGATGGTTCTCATTCCGGTTTTGCGTGATTGGCGCCGCGATGCTGGCGGCGGGGGGGAGCTTTGCGAGCGCACAGGCTATCCGGGACCAGAACACCTCTGGCGCGCCTCGGACGGCGGTGAAGGCCGCGCCCACGGATGCCCAGATTCTGGCGTCCCAGGGCATGGCGGCCTTCGAGGAGCAGGATTACGCCACCGCCATTACGCGCTTCGGCCAGGCCATCAGCCAGAATCCGGGGGATGTCTCCAGTCGCTTCTATCTGGCGCTCAGCCTCTCAATTACCGGAAAGGATGCGGCCTCGCTGGCGCACTACGAAAAGTTGGTGGAGGCTCAGCCGGAAATCTACGAGATTCGGTTGAACTACGCGCAAGCTCTCGCGAACACAAAGCATTTTGAGGAGGCTGCCGCGCAGCTTGAGAAAGCGGAGCAGTTGAAGCCCGCGCAGCCGAAGACCGTCGAGTTGTTGGCTGCAACCGGCTTGGCCGAACTCGCCGCAGGTGACGGGGCGGGCGCCACGAAGCGCTTCGAAGCCGTGCTCGCCCTGCAGCCGAAGAACGAGAGCGCCTTGCTGGGCATGGGGAGAGCGGCGCTGAAGAACGGGGACAAGGTAGCCGCCGAATCCTGGTTCCGCAAGGCGGCGGAAGGGAATCCCGCCTCGCTCAAGGAACTGCTGCCACTCGCCGGCATCTATGAGCGCGAGGGCAACTTCGAGAAAGCCATCGCGCTGTATCGCGAGTTCCCAGAAGATGCACTTGCCCAGGAGCGCGCCGGAGAACTGCTGCTTGAGCACGGAAAGGCGAAGGAAGCGATCGCCTCGCTCGAAGCGTCAGTAAAGGAGAAACCGGGTTTTGAGAACCGGCAGAGGCTGGCCGTTGCGTATCTACGGACCGGCGATGGGGAGAAGGCGGCTGGGGTCATGAGGGCGGCTGTCGAGGCCGAACCGGGAAACGCGGAAGCGCACTCGGTTTACGGCCGCATTCTCAGAGAGTCCCGCCAGTACGGCGCGGCCGCCGGTCAGTTCGCCGAGGCGATCAAGCTGAACCCGAAGGACTCGATGGCGTGGAGCGAGTTCGCCGGGGTGGCGGTGCTGGCGGAGCAGTATCAGGCTGCGTTCGATGCCTTGGCGCAACTGGAGAAATTGGGCGGCTTGAAGCCCGGCCACCATTTTCTTCGAGCGATCATTCTCGACAAGTTTCAGAACGACGATCAGGCGATCGCCGAATACGAATTGTTTCTGGCGGCCGGCAGTGGTCAGAATAAAGATGAGGAGTTCCAAGCCCGCCAGAGGCTGCGGGTGCTGAGGAATAAGAAGAAGCGCTGATCGCCATGAAAGCCATTGCCATGCTCATCCTCGCTTTCGCCGTTTCGCTTGCGGCGCAGCCAAAGGATTGGCGTATGGAAGAGGATACCCGTAAGCGCGTGGAGTTGGGCTTGAAAGTCGCGGAAGAGCAACTCGACGCGGCCCGCAAGGTCTACCGGAAGGGCGACCCCTATGAGGCGCAGGCGCAGTTGGAGGTGTCGCTCGATACCATGCTTGAGGCCTACCGGATGGTGGTGGAGGAAGGCGAGGACATGCGGAAGAACGCCCGCCGCTACAAGAAAGTGGAAATCACCCTGCGCGGCATTTCCCGCAAGCTCGAAGATTTCGAGCGGCAGGCCGAAGTGGTGGATCGCGGCCCGATCATGCGAGCGCAACAGACGGTTTCCCTGATGCGGGATAATTTGCTGAAATCCATGTTCCAGGGCGGGAAGCTGCCGCTGGTAGAGAAAGTGCAACCCTGAAGTTCTCCCAAGGGGAAGGCGAATGACCAGATCCATTGGAGGTAGCGATATGTGGAGGGCCGCAAGCCGATTTCTCCGAACTGCCGCGCTCCTTCTGGCGGCGCTGTGCCTATTGGCGACCGCGCCGCTGGCTGCGCAGGACCGGGACTTCCTCAGCACCGATGAAGTGGAGCAGGTACGCCTGACGCAGGAGCCCAACGCGCGTCTGATGCTCTATAACAAGTTCGCGGAGGCGCGTATCCTGCAGGTGGAAGACCTGCTGAAGGCGGAGAAGCCCGGCCGTAGCGCGCGGATCCACGACCTGCTCGAAGACCTCGTCGATATCCTGGACACCATCGATACCGTCGCCGACGACGCATTGATGAACAACATGGAGATTAGCGCCGGGATGCAGGATGTGGCCAAGCGCCATGCAGTGATGGTGGAAAAGCTGAAGAAGATCGACCAGATGGAGCTGAGCGATCGTGCGCGCTACCAGTTCCAATTGCAAATGGCGATCGACACGGTGGAAGATTCGCTCGTGCTTGCGCAAGAGGATCTGGCCAAGCGCAAAGGAGACGTTCTGTCGAAAGACAAGCAGGAGAAGGCGGAACGCGAAGCGCTGCGCACCCCGCAGGATGTGGCGGAGCGGAAGGAAGCAGATATGAAGCAGGCTGAGTTCGACAAGAAGACGGGGCGCTCGCGGAAAGCGCCTACGCTTTACAAGCCGGGAGAGAAGCCGGGCGAGGCAGGCGCCGCGCCCGCGAAGCCGAAGTGAGCCCGATCCCGGCGTGATTCGCCCGGGAACGGCAAAATGCACGTTGACGGCATCTGGCCCTCAACGGTAGCCTAAGAGATGGCCAGCAAGAACCGGGACGCCGGTTCGCGTGGAACACCGTGGCGCGGTGGCAGAGTGGTCATGCAGAGGTCTGCAAAACCTCGTACACCGGTTCGATTCCGGTCCGTGCCTCCATCCTTTCTATTTTTCGTCCAGCCTCATTCCCCTCCGGCGCGGTAGCCAAGTGGTAAGGCAGAGGTCTGCAAAACCTTTATTCGCCGGTTCAATTCCGGCCCGCGCCTCCAATTCCTGCCCTCGGTTGTACGATAGAACGATGGCAAAAACCTTGCTTGCGATGGGAGCACATTACGACGATTGTGTCTTCGGCGTGCCCGGCATCCTGCTCCAGGCGATCCGGCAGGAGTGGAGAGTCGTCATTGCGGCGCCGATTGGGGATTACACCAACTGGCCTCCCATCAAGGGCCGGCACAAGGAACTTCTCGAAGGCTCCCGCCAACTCGCCCATTATTACGGCGCGGAGATGCGATTCCTCAATTTCTCCTCGCATCTGTTCGACGTCACCACGGAGAACAAGATTGCCGTTGCGCGCATGGTGGCCGAGGTGCAGCCGGATGTGGCGCTGATCCTGTGGCCGCACGATCACCATGATGATCACCGGGTGGCGTCGCAACTCTGCGAGATCGCGTTGAAGAATGCCGGCCAGATTCTGAACACTCCCGGCATCAAGGCGCCGCGGGACATCTACTATTACGACAATGGCCCGCGCCACACGATCGGTTTCGAACCGGACACCTTCGTCAATGTGACGGAGGAGTGGCCGGTAGCCCAGGAGTGGCTCGGCCAGTTGATGGCGCTTGTGCGGAACCAGCCTTACGCGGCCGGTTCGCTCGATTCCTCGCAGGAGACCAAGGAGGCGATTGGCCGCTACCGCGGCGCTACCTGCGGGACGCGCTATGCGGAGGCGTTGCGCGCCTATACGCAGCGGCCTCAGCGCATCCTATTCTGATCAGACGCCCACCGGCTATCCCGCCCGCCAGCGCCGCCCCAGCCCCAACGTCTCCCTGGCGTAGCGAAGGCTGCGTTCGAGATGCTCCCGCTGTTGGAACTGCACGGCTTCGAGGAACTGGGGAGGCACTGTGCGCCCTTGCAGGTCCTCCACAACCATCGCCCGGTCATAGGGGGCGCCTTGTCTTGCCAGCGCGGCAAAGCGGGCGAAATCGGCGGAGCGTGCGCGCGGGAACCATTTTTTCCAATGCGCTTCCTCCCAGACCGGGATCACGACGGGAGGGCGTCCCGTAATCGGCTTGGCGTAGACATGCACGTTGGGGCAAAGCTTCGTTGCCGTAGCAAGGATCGCCTTGAAATCGACGTTGCCTTCCCCCAGCGGGACCCACTGCACGGCAATGCCTTTCGGGTGTTCGTAGACCACCGAATCCCTCAGGTGCAGCGTGAGTGCGTACTTGCCGAGGGTCTCGACGGTGGTCAGGGGATGCTCCATGACAAAGACGGGGTTACCGGTATCGAGGTAGATGCCGGCGAAGTCAGGGCCAGCTTCTTCGATGAGGTCTGCAAACTCCCATGCTTGCAATTCTTTGTGTACTTCAATTGCAACCTTTACTTGATGGTCTATCGCCTCGCTCCGGACGGCCTTCAGGACGCGCACCATCGTCTCAATGTATTGCTCCACCGGGCCCGGCGGCATGGAGTAGCGGTCCGATGCGGTGAGCGTTCGGACGATTGGCGAACCCAGTGCGGCGGCCCGCCGAATCTGGCCCTTGAGGTAGGCGACGCGCTCGTCGAACTCGCCCGGGGTGCGGGGCAGGGTAGCTCCACCGCCGGTTTCGAGGTGCAGGCCGAGTTCCGCCGCCTGCCGCCGTACGACTGGCCAATGGGCTGGATCCTGTGCGGCCGGGTCGGGGGAATCCTGCAGGAAAATGGAATCGCACTGGAGGCTGGCCGCATAGTCGAGCAGCCGTGCATCGTTCCAGCGCATGGCCCTCACGCAATAGGTGTTGATACCCAGCGGGAACGGCGGGGCGGCGGCGCGGCCAGGCCCCGCGATGCTCCCGAGCGCCGCCGTTTGAAGAAAGGTTCTTCGATTCACGGCAGAATCCTATCACGGGCGGGCGCCCCTCGCGAACCGATTTGAAATACAGGATACATTTATCCGAAAGATCGGTCCGAAGGATGGCGGCTTGAGGAAATTTTCCATACAATGAGATTTCTGATTTCCGTTACGAGGCTCGGTGGTGGGCTCCGGATTCCTTTGGGAGACCGCCCTGGCGCGTAAGTTCCTTAACGGTTGACAACTCGGGGAGATAAAGATCCGGTTATGAGCACCGCAACTCTCAGCACTCCGTCCAGGTCGCTGCTTGGTTTTTACGGCACGACGCTGGGCAATAAGCTCGTGATGGCGATCACGGGATTTATCCTGGTCGGTTTCGTAGTCGGGCACATGGCCGGGAACTTGCAGGTATTTCTGGGCAAGGAGGCGTTCAACCGTTACGCGGCGCTGCTGCACTCCAGCGCCGGGTTGCTCTGGTCCGTGCGAATTGTGCTGCTCCTCTCGGTGATCATGCACATTGTTTCCGCCGTACAACTGGCCCTGCTGGATAAGAAAGCCCGCCCCCAGGCATACGTGAAATGGAAGAGCACCAAGTCTACTTACGCCTCCCGCACGATGTATTGGAGTGGGCCCATCATCTTCGTTTTCATCGTCTACCACTTGCAGCATCTCACGACGGGCAGATTGCACCCCACGCAGCCGTTTCCGGGCTACCACATGGCCTATGAGAATGTGGTGACCGGCTTCCAGGTTGTGCCCGTTTCGCTGTTCTACATCTTTGCGATGGTGCTGCTTTGCCTGCACCTCTACCACGGAATCTGGAGCATGTTCCAGACGCTCGGCGTCGCTCACCCGCGCTATACCCCGCTGCTCAGAAACCTGGCAGTCGCGATCTCGTTTGCTGTGCTGGCGGGTTTTTCAGCCGTGCCTCTGGCCGTGATGCTGGGGTTTGTGCGTTAGCGCCGTGCCAAGACGCGCGCCGCGTTGCTTGTATCCACGAAGAATAAGGAAGCTGGAATGCCTGAAGTTCTGACATCGCCCATAACATCCCCGAAGTTGGATTCACGGATCCCCGAGGGCCCCATTCAGGATAAGTGGGAGACGGCCCAGTTCAAGATGAAGCTGGTGAATCCGGCGAATAAGCGGAAGTACAACGTGATCGTGGTCGGCTCCGGGCTGGCCGGAGGCGCAGCCGCGGCCAGCCTGGGTGAACTGGGCTACAACGTGAAGTGCTTCACATACAACGATTCGCCCCGCCGCGCCCACAGCATCGCCGCGCAGGGCGGCATCAACGCCGCCAAGAATTATCAGAACGACGGCGACAGCGTGTATCGCCTCTTCTACGACACCGTCAAGGGCGGGGATTACCGCGCCCGTGAAGCCAACGTCTACCGCTTGGCGCAACTGAGCGTGAACATCATTGACCAGTGCGTCGCGCAAGGGGTACCGTTTGCCCGCGAATATGGCGGCACGCTGGCGAACCGTTCTTTCGGCGGCGCACAGGTGTCGCGCACGTTCTACGCGCGCGGCCAGACGGGGCAGCAGCTTCTGCTCGGAGCTTACCAGGCGCTGATGCGGCAAGTGGATGCGGGCACGGTGACGCTGTTCCACCGCACGGAGATGCTCGATGTGATCGTCGTCGATGGCCGCGCACGCGGCATCGTTACCCGAAACCTGATCACCGGTCAGGTGGATGTTCACATGGCCGATTGCGTTCTTCTGGGCACGGGCGGCTACGGCAACACGTTTTACCTTTCCACCAACGCCAAGAATTGCAATGCCACTGCGGCCTGGCGCGCCTATAAGCGGGGCGCCTACTTCGCCAATCCCTGCTTCACACAGATCCACCCCACGTGTATTCCGGTTTCCGGCGAGTACCAGAGCAAGCTCACGTTGATGAGCGAATCGCTGCGCAACGATGGCCGCATCTGGGTGCCGAAGAATGCGGGCGACAAGAGGCGCGCCTCGCAGATTCCGGAGGATGAGCGCGATTACTTCCTGGAGCGGCGCTACCCCGCGTTCGGCAATCTGGTCCCCCGCGACGTTGCCTCTCGCGCCGCCAAAGCGGTGTGTGATGAAGGGCGAGGCGTGGGCCCCAGCGGCTTGGGTGTCTTTCTAGATTTTGCCGACGCCATCAACCGTCTTGGCAAGCACAAGATCGCGGAGCGCTACGGCAATCTCTTCGAGATGTATGACAGCATCACCGGCGAGAATCCGTACGAGGTTCCCATGCGGATTTTCCCGGCCGTCCACTACACCATGGGCGGACTGTGGGTGGATTACAACCTCATGAGCACCATCCCCGGCCTGTTCGTGGGTGGGGAAGCCAACTTCTCCGACCATGGCGCGAACCGCCTGGGTGCGAGCGCGCTGATGCAGGGCCTGGCGGACGGATACTTCGTTCTGCCTTACACCATCGGCAACTTCCTGGCGGATCACCGTCCGGACAAACTCGACGAGCATTGCCCGGAAGCGCTCGAAGCGCTCAACAACGTGAAAGGCATCACGAAGCGGTTGATGAGCGTGAACGGGAAATCCACCGTGGATGAACTCCACCGCCACTTGGGCAAAGTGATGTGGAACAAATGCGGCATGGCCCGCAATGCCGCCGGACTTCAGGAAGCGATCGGCGAGATTCGCGCCCTCCGCGAAGAGTTCTGGAGAGACGTGAAAGTCATCGGTACCGATGAGAACCTCAACCACACGCTGGAGAAGGCCAACCGTGTGGCCGATTTCATGGAATTGGGCGAACTGATCTGCCGCGATGCGCTGACGCGCGCCGAGAGTTGCGGAGGCCACTTCCGCGAGGAGTTCCAGACCCCGGAAGGCGAAGCCAAACGTGACGACGAGAACTTCAGCTTTGTCTCGGCCTGGGAGTACAAGGGCGCGGGCATTGACCCTGAGTTGCACAAGGAGCATCTCACCTTCGAGCACGTGAAGCCCTCGCAAAGGAGCTACAAGTAATGCGCCTCATACTGCATGTTTGGCGGCAATCCGGACCCAACGCCCCCGGCAAGATGGTGCGCTATGACGCTCCGAGCGTGGATGAGCACATGTCGTTCCTGGAGATGCTGGATGTCGTGAACGAAGATCTCATCAAGAAGGGCGACGAACCGATCCACTTCGATCACGATTGCCGGGAGGGTATCTGCGGCGCTTGCGGCTTTATGGTGAACGGCGTAGCCCACGGCATCCAACCGCGTACCACCGTCTGCCAGTTGCACATGCGCCATTTTAAGGATGGCGACGAGGTCTACATCGAACCCTTCCGCGCACTCGCCTTCCCTATCGTGAAGGACCTCGTGATCGACCGCTCCGCGTTTGACCGCATTATTCGCTCCGGTGGCTACATCAGCACGCCCGCCGGCTCGGCCGTGGATGCGAATGCGGTGCTGGTCCGCAAGGAGAACTCCGATCTCGCGATGGATGCGGCGGCCTGCATCGGCTGTGGCGCCTGCGTGGCGGCGTGCCCGAACGCATCGGCTTCCTTGTTCACGGGCGCCAAGATCTCCCACCTCAACCTCTTGCCGCAGGGCAGGGCGGAAGCCAGCGAGCGCGTGCGCGGAATGGTGGACGCGATGAACGAGGAGCAGTTCGGCAATTGCACGAACATCGGCGAATGCGAAGCGGTCTGCCCCAAGGGGATTTCCATCGAGAACATCGCGCGCATGAATCGCGAGTATCTCTCGGC
>JADYZL010000070.1 GCA_020853155.1 Bryobacterales bacterium | reverse complement strand
GAAGACAAGTCATGAAAAAAAGGGTAGTCATCGGGCTTCTGGATCCGAACCTGGATGCGTCCAAGAAGCAAGATCGATGGGGTACATGGCGACCCACGATATCAATTTCTCAACATCACGATTTTGCGATTGATCGTTTTGACCTGATTCACGAGGAGAAGGATGGATCGCTGGCCGGCGGCATCGTCGAGGATCTGCTGACGACCAGCCCGGAGACGGACATTCGCTCCTGGGAAATGAATACGGCGACGCTGCAGGACTTCAGTTCTTCGTTGAAGGCGCTCACCGATTTCGTTGCGAATTACCGGTTTTCGATCGACGTGGAGGAATACTACCTCCATGTGAGCAACCTCACGGTGCCTGCGCAATTGGCGCTGATTTTTCTTGCTAGCAAGGGCATTGCACCGGCTCGTCTCATCCAGTCGCGAATGCCGATGAATCTCGAGGATATCCTCGGCAGCTACGAGATCATCGATGTACGCCCCGGCGCGGCGGTGGACCGGCTGATGGGGGAATCGGCGAGTTCGACTCTGATCGAACGTTCCCTAAAGGGCGGCGTCGAGACGCGAAACCCCCACTTCAACGGCACCATTCGCCGGATGGGATCGGTGCTTGCCCGCCGGAACCTGCCCCTGGTGATCTCGGGTAGAAGAGGCACCGGGAAGTCCACTCTGGCGCGCCGCTTCTTTGAGACCAAGCGCGAGCGAAGTCTGCTGGATGGCCCGCTGGTGGAGGCGGATAGCCGTCAACTGCGGCCTGGCCAGATTTCGCAACTGCTTCGAGCGTTCACCAGCCTGGGTCCGGGCGAGTTGCCTGGGAAGGTGTCGATCACGCCCGGTACGGGAAACGCCGGGGTATTGCTGCTGCGCAACATCGAGAACTTACCGGCCGAGGATCAGATCGCCATTGAGGAAACCATCCAGTTCGGCGCGCTGGCGCGAGAGATGCCGGGCCTCCCCTGTGAGTTTCAGTTAATCGCCACGACGCGCGCGAACCTGAACGACCTGGCGCAGCAACACCGTTTCCTGGCCCCGCTTGCGGAGCGGCTGACCACTTGGGAGTTTACCCTGCTCCCGCTGGTGGAACGGCTGGAAGATTTTGCCGCTTATATGGACGACGAGATCAACCAGCAGTTTGTGGAGTTTTCAACGCCATTGCGGTTCCGCGGCTCCGCGAAGCGGAAGTATCTGGAAATGGCCACCGCGGGGCAGTCGAGTTGGGAAAGCAGCCTGGAAGATCTGCACCGGTCGATTTCGAGAATGGCGATCGAATCTCCGGACGAGGGGATCACAACCGACCTTGTGAAGCTGGAATTCGAGAAGCTGAACGACGAGTGGGCGCTGCAAACCTGCGAAGAGGAACTGCTGCAAATCGTCCCGGAAGAGATGCGCTATCAGTTGGATCTCTTCCAGAAGACGCAACTGATGGAAGTGATCCGGATCTGCATGCGTTCGCGAAGCCTCTCCGAAGCCGGGAGGCGCTTATTCGCCAGCAGCCGTTCCCGAAAAAAGAGCGTCAACGATGCGGATCGCTTGCGCAAGTATTTGCAGCGCTTCGGGCTGGAGTGGAAAAACCTCCACCGCTCGTTTCGATAGGTGCACACTCACCGCCCGCGTCGGGCCCAGGGGCCGGCTCGCGGTAAGGGTGCGCGCTTCCGCTACGGCCGGGAACCCGGTTCGCCGGTCTGCTGGGCGAGGCTCACCTTGGCTTTTTCGAGCTTGGTGGAAAGATTGGAAATCAATTCCGCATCGCGCTCACTTGGTGCGTTGCTTTTCCACTCCTTGAGCGCAAGTTCCCATGCGATCACGGCCTGGCGCAGATCGCCCTGCTCGAAATAGACGTCCCCCAGATGGTCGTGAATCGTGGGGTCTTTGGACATCCGCTGCAGCGCCTGCTTGAGCGCTAATTCCGCTTCATGGAGCTTGCCCATGCGGTAATAGATCCAGCCCAGGCTGTCCAAATAGGCAGCATTACCGGGGTCGAGATCGACCGCCTTCTTGATCATCTGGAAAGACTCTTCCAGGCGGACATTCCGGTCCGCGAGCATGTAGCCCAAGTAGTTCAGCGCGGAGGCGTTTTCCGGATTCCGTGCGAGGACTTTTCGGAACTCGGCCTCGGCTTTCTCGAAGTCCTTCTGGCGCTCATACATGGCGCCGCGCATAAAGGTGACGGTCTGAATTTCGTCGTCGCCATCCGCGAATTCTTCGGCCTTGGTGAGCGCCTCGGCCATTTCCGGGTACCTCTTTGCCTTCTCGTAAATCTGCGAAAGGGTGAGATAGTTCTGGTGATCCTCGCGGCCTTTCATGAAAGCTTTCATGTCGCGGATCGCTTCGTCGCTCTTGCCGAGATCGGCAAGCAGAGAAGCACGGACGACGATCAGCGTGCGATCTTCGGGATACTTCTTGTACGCTTCGTTGGCTACGGCTTCCGCCTTGGTGAAATCCTTCGCCATGCGATACGTTTCAACAATTTGCGCCTGCGCCCGGCCAGCCTGGTTGGGGTCGGCTTCGGCCAGCTTGGTGAAGCTTCCAATGGCGTCCGCGTAACGCTCCGTGCTACGCTGCAGCAGGCCGAGACGCTCCAGCAGAACCATGCGCGCGTTTAGCTCCGCATCCGTGTATCGCGCCTTCTCCGCCGTCTGAATCATGGACTTCAAGCGCTCGATGGCTTCATCGGCGCGCCCTTCGGCGTCCAGTAGATTGATGTCGTTGTAGAGGATCTCCAGATTATCCGGGGCCAGGGATTTGGCCTTCTCATTCGCGCTTCTCGCCGCCTCGAAGTTGCCCTGCTGGCGGTAAATCTGGGAGAGCCGTAGAAACCCTTCCACATCGTCCGGCTTCTTCGCGGTGATGGTCTGGTAGGCGGCCCGCGCCTCATCGAGCTTGTCCGCGAAGAGGAGCGCTTGGGCGTATCGCTTCAGGACGTCCACTTCCTCCGGGTTCAGATCAACCACTTTCTTGTAAACCGTGGCGGCGTTCGCGAAATCCCGCACCTGCTCATAGGCGCTGGCAAGTTCGAGCAACGTGCGCGGCGTGGGGTTCCGGGAGTTCACGCGCGTGTACATCTCGATCGCTTTGTTCGTATCGCCGAGCGAGGAATACACGAGCGCCAGTTCACGAAGCGCCACGTCGTTGTTGGAATCTGTCTCAAGGACCTTCTTGAAGGCGCTTTCCGCATCGACGTTGCGGCGATCCAGCCGGTATAGCCGCCCGAGCAGCAATTGAGAATCCGTATCGCTGGGGTCCGCCTTCACGATGAATTCGTGCTGCTCAATGGCTTTGCGCAGCATCTCTTCATTCACGCCGTCGCTACGCCGGTTACTGCCGGGGGCGTTGGGGTCGCCGATGAGCCGGGTGTAAATCCGCCCGAGAATGCGCCGGGCATCGAGATCGTTCGGATTCTCCTTGAGGCGCCGTTCCGCTTCCGTGACCGCTTCGGCCACGCGGCCGGAGCGCAGGTAGAGTTCGCTCAGTTCCGCGTTCAGAAATCCGGCCTTCGGGTCGAGCTTCAACGCTTCCTTGTAGTAGTCGATAGCCTGGTCCAAAAACTCTTTTCGATTCCCATATACCGAGGAGAGTTCGGAGTAGAGGTGGCCCATGGCGTAGTTGTAATAGGCGTTCCCCTGGCTCTCCGCCACGGGGGATTCCGCCACAACCTGCGCCGGTTGGGAAGCCCCGGGAACCTGCCCTAAGCAGACAATCGGCAATGCCGCCGTGGACAGCAGGAGCCATGCACGGCGAAACGCCGGTAGAGTGAAAGAGTTCGTGTTAGCCATGAGATTGACTGCAAATGTGATTGGGGGATCGCTCAACAGCGGACCCGGGAACCCGTTCCTTCGATCCGCCTACCGGCGGAATGTGCCAGCTACGGTCGAATGCCCTTTCCGGCGAAAATCGGTTAGCCGGTGCGAAATCGCCCCGGATCGATTCCTTGGAACAGGATTGCGCCGTCGACAGCAGGTGTTGACCACATTATATTCCTTCTCTTCCTTTCCGATGCGGCGCAATGGCCCTTGGTTGCCGGGTTCCACCCTTCCCGTATCTCTTCAGCCGCCGCTGCAATCGGGTAATCTCTCTGAATAACGTGCCTCAAAGCTCCAGTTCCAACACGCCGGCCGTATGCATCGTGGGCCCCACGGGTTCGGGGAAGAGCCGCCTCGCGTTGGATCTGGCTCGTGCGCTCAACGGAGAGGTGGTGAACTGCGATTCCCTCCAGGTTTATCGCGGCTTCGACATCGGCACCGCCAAGCCTTCCAGGCGGGAGCGGGAGGATATCCCGCACCATTTGATCGACATCGTCACGCCGCTCGGGGAGTTCAGCGCGGGGGAGTTCGCGCGCCTTGCCCGGCAGGCGATCCCTGCGATTGCGGATCGTGGAAGGCTCCCGGTGGTTGCGGGAGGCACCGGATTCTACCTGAAAGCCCTCATCGACGGGCTGGTGGAGGGGCCGCAGCGGGATGAAGAGATCCGGGAGCGTCTGCTGCAAGTGGAGCGGCGTCATTCAGGGGGGCTCCACCGGATCCTGCGCCGATGGGATCCCGCCGCGGCTCTGCGCATCCACGCTTCCGATGTACAAAAGCTGGTGCGCGCGCTCGAACTCATCCTCCTCGAACGCGAGCCGCTTACGCGAGTCCATGAGCGGCCGCGCCTCGGAGCGAGCGAATTCCAGATGATCCAGATCGGATTGGACCCGCCACGACAGGCGCTCTACACGCGGCTCGACGCCCGGGCCGAAGCCATGTGGCAGGGCGGGCTGATTGAGGAAACACGGGAACTACTTGCGGCCGGAGTGCCGCGGACAGCGAGGCCGTTCGGCGCCATTGGCTATAAGCAGGCGCTGGCGGTGATTGAAGGCCGTATGGAGCCAGCCGGGGCGCTGGCCGAAATGCAGCGTGACACCCGGCGATATGCGAAGCGGCAATGGACCTGGTTTCGCAGAGATCCGCGCGTCCTTTGGATTAAGGACTTCGGCGATTCCACGGGCGCATTCCCATCTGTCGTTCGTTACCTTTACAAGCGATCGCTGTTCTTCTAGCCTTGTGAGAAGCTCTGGAAGGAGATCCGGCTGTGAGGGTTCGCGCGCCGTTCCCTCTCCCGCGGCGGGGGCGCCATCTTCGCGCCGTGCTGCCGGTTCCGCGATTCCCTCCTTGGAAGGGGTTTGCTACGATACCCAACGTGAGACGGCTTTCCCGGTTCTTGACCCTAATCCTCCTTTTTGCGGTGGCCGTGCGTATCGCGCCTGCAAGTTCGGTGGTGGTGCTGCCGCTGATCACGAATGCCGATCAGGACAAGTATTCCTGGATTGGGGAGAGCGTCCCGGAAGTGTTGACGGAACTGCTCGCGACGCACGGAATCTTCATCCTCGATCGGGAGCAGCGGCTGCGGGCGTACCGGAGCCTGAGTATTCGAGATTCTTCCAACACGACGCTTGCCACCAACCTCAAGGTGGCCATGGAGTTGGATGCCGAGTTCGCCGTGTTCGGCGAGTTTCGCGTTACGGAGCGTGAACCGGTAGCGGATTCTCCCATCACCCTGAGCTTGCGCGTGATGAATGTCAGGAAATGGCGCAAGGCGGGCGAGATCCGCGTGGATGGCAGGCTGAGCGATCTCGGCATCCTCGAAACGCGGATGGGATTCCTGTTGCTGAAAGCGATCGCCCCGGAGGTCCCAGTGACGGAGGAAGAGTTTCTGGCCCGGCACCCGGCCACCCGGTTGGATGCGCTCGAAAGCTATATCCGGGGCTTGACGGCGGAGAACGAGGAAGCGCGGCATCGCTTCCTTACGCAGGCGGTGCGGCTCGACGAGCAGTTTGCCGCGCCCATCTTTCAACTGGGTCTCCTTTATTGGGAGAAGAGCAATCACCGGCAAGCCGCCTACTGGCTGGCGAAGCTGCCCCCGGATTATTCGCAGTTTCGCGAGGCCCAGTTCATGCTGGGCGTCTGTGAATTGCAGCAGGGCCGCTACCCGGAGGCGGAGACCGTGTTCCGAAGTCTCTACACTGCGCTGCCGATGCCCGAGATCGAGAACAACCTCGCGGTAAGCCTGGCCCGGCAGGATAAGCCGGAAGCCTTGGAGCACCTGGTGAGAGTGAGCGGCGCGGAGCCGGAAGACCCGGATTACCGCTTCAACCTGGGCTTGCTGCTTTGGCGGGCTGAGCGATACGACGATGCGGCGGAGCGCTTCCGGGAGGTGCTCGATCTGGCTCCCGAGGATGCCGAGGCCACGCGCATGCTGGGCCGATGTTTGCAGAAGGAAGCGTCGCGCCCGGCGCGAAGCGCCGTCCACAATCTGGATCGCTTCAAGTCCGCGCTCGACGATGCACAGTTTACGGCGCTCAACGCGCGTGCAGCGGCATCGCCAGAATAGCCAGAATAGGGAATCGCCACTTCCGCGATTCCCCGGCGCAGGGTGCGGGCGGGAGTGAGTCCGTCTGCCCGGCACGTCGAGGCTTCCTCAGCCCGGTTCCTCCGCCGCACCCTCTTCCTGATTTCCGTTGCGCAAGGCCTCCAGTTCGAGGGCGAGCATCTTCAAGCGCTGAAGATCGAGCTTGCCCGTTGGGAGCGTCGGCAGTTCTTCCACCCGATGGATGGATTCCGCTCTCGGCACCCAAAGCCGGGGGACCTTGCTCGCGGCCAACTGGCGGTTAATTTCCTTGCCGTCGGTTTCCGTGGAGGTAAACAGCGCGATCAGCCGCTCGCCTTTTCTAGGATCGGGCAATGCAACCACCGTTACGGTCTCAAGGCCGGACGCCTCGCGAATGGCTTCTTCAACGCGCACGAGCGGGATCATCTCGCCGCCGATCTTACTGAAGCGGGAGAGGCGATCCGTGAGCGTGAGGAAGCCGTCGGCGTCGGCCGCGCCGATGTCCCCGGTTATATACCAGTCCCCGCGAAACACTTCCGCGGTTTTCTCCGGCTGCTTCCAATACCCCAGCATGCGCGAAGGGCCGCCCACCAACAGAAGCCCCTGGCTACCGGAGGGGAGAGGCTCGAAGGTGACGGGATCCACCACCTTCGTCATGCAACCGGGCAGCGGTTGGCCCACGGTGCCCGGACGGTTGCCCGCCTGCGGCCAAACGGGGTCCTCGGCATCCGGGACGTTCACGGAGATGACCGGCGACATCTCCGTGGCGCCGTACCCTTCGTAAACCGGGAGTTTGAATTTCTCGAGAAACTCCCCGGCAAGCCGTGAAGGCAGCTTTTCTGCGCCGGCGATCACGAGACGCAGGAAAGCGAACTGCGCCTCGCTGCAAACGCGTATGTAGTTGCGCAGGAAGGTGGGGGTCGCCATCAGGATGGAGACTCTGTTCTTCTCGACGAGGCTCCCGACACCCTTCGCATCGAGCGGGTTGGCCTGGTACGCCACGCGAATGCCCGCCATCAGCGGGAACCACAGGTTGTAGGCATATCCGAACGAGTGGAAGAACGGCAGCAGGCCGCCCACGACATCCTCGCCGTTGATCCGGAAGACCATCCCCGCGCCGTCCACGTTCGCGAGCAAGCCGCGATGCGAGAGCATCACGCCCTTCGGTACGCCGCTGCTCCCGCTCGAAAAGACGATGGTGGCCAGATCTCCGGGCTGCACGCGCGAAGACCCCAGGAATCTGAGCAGCAATGGTTTCGGCAGCAGTCGAGCCTGAAGCGCGGCGAGCAGTTTCTGCGCGGCGCCGAACGAGGGCATCAGATCTTCGAGATACACCGCACCGGAAGGCTCTTCGAGCTTCGCCTTCTTGAGGAAAATCTTTGACGTGATGACCGTTCGAATCTCACACTGCTCGCAAGCGGAGGCGATGGCTTCGGGGCCCGTGGTGAAGTTGAGGTTCACTGCCGTCTTGCCGCACAGGGTGACGCTCAGGTTAGCGAGCGCGCCTCCCACCGACGAAGGCAGCATCACGCCGATCAGCGGTTCGTCCCCGTGGTGGCGGCGCAGCCACTTGGCGAGCAACAGGGCTCCGCTCAGCGCCCGGCCGTAGGTGAGGTTGCCGCTGGAGTCATTCATCGCCTGCCTGCTCCAATGGCGGCGCGCGCTCCCGACGAACTCACGGGCAAGTGTGCTGTTGATTCGAGGCTCGCGGGCACGGGCCTCCGCGCTCAATTCGAGCACGTGCTGGCGCGCTTCTTCGGCCTTCGCCGTAGAGGGTAAAGGCGCGCCGAAGGTCACCTGGATATCGCGCCGCAATTGCCGCCGCTTGCGCCGAAGGCTACCGCCGGCGTGGCTGAATGTGCTGCCCCAAACGCCGCCCAGATGCACTGGAATCACGGGAACGTCGAGCCCTTCGACGATCTTCTCCATCCCCCGTTGGAAGCGCTGCATGTTCCCGGTCCGTGTGATGGAGCCTTCGGGAAAGATGCACACGATCTCGCCCGCTTCAAGCGCCCTTCGAGCCGATGCGATCGATTCCACGACGGCGCGCCTTCCCCCGAGCGGAACGGGAATGGCGCCGATCGGTTTGAGCAGCAGCCGGAAGCGGTTGTAGTACGCATCCATGATCAGGAAGCGGGCGATTCGCGGGAGACAGGCGCCGATCAGAAAGCCGTCGGCGAAGGAAACGTGATTGGCGACGAGGAGCGCCGCTCCCTTGGCGGGCACTTGAGAAGCGCCGCGAATCTGGAAGCGGTAAATGCTGCGAACCAGAAGCGTCAGCAGGAACCGCGAAGTTGGTTCCGGTGTGAACCACAGCACAATCAGCGTACTCGCGATCGCGAAGAAGCCGGCTACGCCGATCACGTGCGCGCCGCTCCATCCAAGGCGGTTCGTGAGCACCCAGAAGATCACCGCGGCCATCAGCATCGCAACGCCGTTGAAGAAGTTGTTCGTGCCCATCGCGCGGCCCTTCTCGTCCTCGGCAGGATGATGCTGCAGCAAGGCGTTGAGGGGCACGATAAAGAATCCGCCGAACATGCCGAGGAACATGAGCGCCGTGAGAACAAGGCCAAAGTGGGGTGCGGCCCACACGACGGCCAGCGCGCTCAAGCCCATGCCGAGGCAGCCGGGCGCCGCCAGGCCGGTTTCAATGTGATCGCCGGAGATGCGGCCCGCGAGCAGACTGCCCACGGCGATTCCCACTGCCAATCCCGCGATCAGGATGCCCGCGCCCGATTCACTCATCCGCATGGTGTTCTTGGCAAACAGCAGCAGATCCATTTGCAGCAGCGTGCCCAGGAACCAAAAGAACGAAATCCCGGTGATGGAGAGCAGCAGCACGCGATCCCGCAACGTTTCTCGCGTCCCGCGCCAGAGTTCGCGCGCGGGGTTCCAGGAGAAATCTTCCGGCTCTCGCGGTGTCCGTACCCGCGCGATCCCGAAGCTGCAGAGGCTGCCGATTGCGGCGATGGCGATGGTCACCGCGGAGATCTTCCAAAGCGCGGCGCTCCACGCTTCGAAGAGGAAACCGGCCACCGTGGTGCCGAGGATGATGGCGACAAACGTCGTCATCTCAAGCAAGCCGTTCGCGCGCGCCATGTCGCGCAAGGGAAGCATCTCCGGGAGGATGCCATACTTGGCGGGGCTGAAAAAGGTAGCCTGCAAGGCCAGGACGAAGACCACGGCCAGCATCCAGAGCGGGTCGTTGACGTGGAACGCCCACAGGCCCAGAAGCATGGCGGGAATTTCCAGCAGCTTCGTGACGATCAGGACGTGGCGTTTGTTGTAGCGATCCGCGAGTTGGCCGGCGTATCCCGAAAAGAGCACGAAGGGCAGCACGAAGAGGAAGCCCGCGGCGGCGAGGTAGTTCGTCGTCTGTTGCGGGTCCGCGATCAGCATCACGGTGAGCAGGCTTACGGTGATCTTGTAGAGGTTGTCGTTGAACGCACCCAGAAACTGCGTCCACAGAAAGGCCGTGAATCCGCCATTACGGAGCAGTTGCCAGTAAGAACCCGGATGTCCGGCGGCGTCAGGCGCGGCGGAAGCGCCGCTCGCGGTGTCGATTGTTGTGGTTGCCATACGCCGTTACGAATGCAGCTTCATCGCCAAGTGGGAGAATTCGGCAGAACCCCCGGATTTTAATAGGATATCCAAGGTGGCGCCGGTTGGAGACACGAACGGATAGAGAATGAGTTATACAGAAGATGTCCATGAAGGTACATTGAATGTACGGGAGGATGGAGCCATGCCTTTGCTCTCCACGGCGCAAACACGATTTCTCGAAGCGGTGAATGCGGTGGCGTCCGCCAACCCGTTCCTGGCGGAACTCGCCCAAGCGGAGCGCGCCGCGCTGGGCGGAGAGTACGTGGATCAGGGCGCGCACTGGAGCCTGCAGGTGGACGACCCGCAGAAGCTTCGCGCCAACGCATGGCGGATCTGCGGGCGGCTGGAGGCGGGGATGCCCGCGATCCGCG
>JADYZL010000069.1 GCA_020853155.1 Bryobacterales bacterium | reverse complement strand
GGAAGCTTACGCGGTCCGAAGATGAGCAAGGCGAGTATGGCGATGGCCATGGTCTCTTGCCATCCAAGCGGTCCCATCAGGAAAAAACCTCCCAGGTTTTCCACTCCATGATAGCAACTGACGGAACGCATGCTGAAACGGCGTCAACCGGCAGGCGACGGCCAACACCGTTTCGGAATGGCCGCGGATGCTACCGGGCGAAGGTGAAGCCCAGCCCGGTGGAGTAGAGCAGGTCATTCGCCTTGCGGCCCGGCACGGGGTCGCTCAAATAGCGGTCGCTCAACGAAATGTTCCAGACAAGCCACTTTGTGAGGTTCGTCGTGATGCCTGTGTCGAAGTTCACACGGTATTGTCCGCCCTCCGACAAGTTGTTGAACATGCGGTAGCTCTGCGTGAAAGCCGTGCGGGAATTCAGCCGGTAGGCGAAGTCGTTGCCCCAATAGGCTTCCGCCGAGTTCCGGACGAATTTCGGCTCCGGCGCGGGGTCGAATTTCTCCCGATTCCACGCGGCGCCACCAAGCAGACTGAGCGCTCCGCGTTCGCCCTTCCAGACGTTATAGCCCGCGCCGCCGCCGAATACGGTTCGCAAATCCAGAGATTGGAACTTATCGTACTCATAATCGTTAAAGACATTAAGGAAGACCTTCTTGCTGAGATCCCGGCTGTAACCCCATCCACCCCGAACTGCCTGTGCGGTTTGCTCGTTCTCGCCATCGAAGGTGGCTGAGGAGCGAATCGAGTTGAAGTAAGCCGTCGTCTTGCTCGAATTGCTGATGCGGGCGAAGGTGAACGGCGTGGTCATGGTGAAGGTCTCCGCGTTCCCCTTGGCCCCCGCGAGATTCAGGCTTCCCGTCACGGTCCAAAGATCGAGAATGCCGGGGTGCAGGAAGCGCTCGTACTTCGCCTGCTCCGCCTCGTCGCGAATCGTCACAACATCGGCCGGGGGCACCGTCTGCGTGGCGCCGGAAGATTGGAGCGCCACCTTTCCATCACTTGTGGAGAGCGTGGCCTTGAGCGTTTCGCCATCGAGCAGAACGACGTTCAACGGCTTTTCCGCATTTACGGTTGCCACGTCCGCCCAGGGCAGGGTGATGGTTCCGAAGTGGACGCTCTTGATGACCAGGGTCTCCCCATCCTTTTTGACGATTTCCCCGGTCACCCGGTCCCCGTTCTTCATAACCACCTGATCCGCCCATGCCATTCCCGCAAGGAGCAGAATCAGCCCCAGCGGCAGAAGGCATTTTGAGCGAGCAATTCGATTTCCCAGCCTCATTCTTTGATCCTTTCATTCAGCAAAAATGCACGATCCAGTCATTGATAATTCCGCGATGCGCGGAGGAAGCGCGTGAATCACGCGATATATCCTGGGAGCGCGTGAATCACGCGACTCGAACAACAATCAGCGTCCGGTCGTCGAAAACGCCCGCGCCGCCTGCGAACTCCGCCACCGCATTCAGGATTTCGTCCGCTATCTCTTGGACGCCATGCGCTTGCGCCCGGATCAGGCTTTCCGCGATCCGGGGAATCCCGAACTCGATCTCTTCCAAATCCGTCTGGTCTGGAATGCCGTCGGAGAAAAACAGGACGAGATCTCCCGATTCGAGCGGGATTTCCAGTTCGTCGTATTCCCGGCCGGAAAGTAGCCCCAAGGGGACCCCCTCGACATTGGCATCAACCAATTGGCCCTTCTTCAACACCAGCGGAGGGATGCCGCCGGAGTTCGCCAGTCTGAGAATTCCTTCCGCCGGACACCACTGGGCGAGCATCATGGTGACGTAGCGGGCGTGGACACGCCGGGGAATCAGCGCATCATTGAGCGCCTTCAGGATGGCCCCAGGGCGACCGATGGCCGGCGCCATGGTGCGCAACAAGCCGCTTACCATCGCGCCATAAAGAGCGGCGGCCGCACCTTTCCCGCTCACGTCTCCGATAGCAAAGAGCAGATTATTGCCGCCAAGTTCAATAAAGTCGTAAAGATCGCCGCTGATGGTGCGGGCCGCCTCCAGACGGGCGTCGATCTCGAGCCCCCGCGAGAGCGAAGGAATGCGGGGCAGCAGAAAGTTCTGCAATTCCCGCGCCGCTTCGAGATCCATTTCCATGGTTCGCTCACGTTCGGAAATCTGTTCATACAGCGTGGCGTTCTCCACCGAAATCGCGAGTTGTGGGGCAAGCAGACGCAGCAACTGCATGTGCTCCAGAGTGAAGTGGTTGAGCTGATCGCTTTCGAGATCGAGGATCGCGATGACTTTGTCCTTGACGATCAGGGGAATCGCCACTTCGGAGCGTACATCGGGGACTGTGGCAATGAAGCGGGGGTCCTGGGCGGTATCCGCGACTCTTTCGAGCTGCCGGGATTGATACGCCGCCCCGGTGACGCCGCGGCCCAGCGGAATGTTGTCGAACTCGACGCGCTCGTCGTGGCGGAGGCTGAAGCGGTGCCGCAAGACCCCCGCGGCCTCGTCGACAAGAAAGAGATTGAACGCGGCGAAGCCAACGTAATCGTAAAGCGTAGCCGATACGCGCTCGAGCAGAGCGTCCAGATCCAGCAGGGAGCCGATCTCGGCGGAGACCTCCGCGAGGCGCTGGAGCATCTCGTTCTGCCGTTCCGCGCGTTCAAATAAGGTGGCGTTCTCCACCGCGTAGGCCATCCGGCTGGCGAGCAACTGAAGCAGCACTTCGTCGTAATTGCCATAGGCGTCCGGCTCCGTGCTCTGGACATCGATTACGCCCACCAGATTCCCGCTGGCTTCCATCGGGACGGCAATCTCGCTGCGAACGGCATCCACTGTGGCCAGATAGCCGGGGTGGCTGCGGACATCGCCCGATACCACGGACTTGCGTTCCTTGGCGGCGATGCCCGTGAGCCCCTGGCCGAGTGGGATCGACAGGTTCTTGAGCAGATCCACCCGATGGCCCAAGCCATAGCGCAGCCGCAATCCACCGCTCTCTTTGTCATAGAGCAGGATGCCGACGAGATTTCCCGGAATGACCTTGCTGATGATGTCCGCAATCGTCTCCATCAGCGATTCGAGATCGAGCGTCTGCGAGATGCGCGAAGACACCTCCAGCAGAAAATCCATCAGATCTGAGCGTTGGCTGAAATGGAACGCGGTCTTGTTGAGGGGCGCCATGGGTGTATGGGGTTCGTTCAAGGAGCGGAAAGCCATGGACGCGAATGAGCAGCCCTTGCGTTTCCACCGCGACATGGCTAACGGTTGCAACCGGCGCCGCCGGAGCGCGATATCCCTCAACCTCCCGTGGTGCTCTTGAGCGAGTTCAGAATGGAAACCGTGGCGCTGGTTCCGATCCGGTTGGCTCCAGCGGCCAGCATCGCGAACGCCGTCTCAGCGTTTCGGATGCCGCCGGCGGCTTTTACACCAAGATCGCCGCCCACCGCTTTGCGCATCCAGGCAACGTGCTCCACCCGCGCTCCACCCGCCGGGTGCAAGCCAGTGGACGTTTTCACGAACTGCGCGCCGCCCAGCCGGGAAAGCGCGCAACCAACGGCAATCTCCCGTTCGCTAAGGGCGGCCGCTTCCAGAATCACCTTCAGCAGTGCGCCCCGCTCCGCGGTCGCTTCGGCAACGGTGGCAACGTCCTGCCGCACCATGTCGAGCTCTCCGCTCCGCAGCATGCCGATGGGGAGCACCATGTCAATCTCTTCCGCGCCATTGCGCATCGCGATCTCGGCTTCCATCCGCTTCACGGTGGGCGGAACGGCTCCGGACGGAAACCCGGCCACGGTGCAAACCTTCACGGAACTCCCACGCAGGATGCTGTGGGCCAGGGAAACCCAAATGGAAGGAACACAGACAGTGGCGCAGCGCAAGGCGAGCGCTTCTTCGCATAACTGCACGATGTCCTGCCGCGTCGCTTCCGGCTTCAGATTAGTGTGATCAATGGTAGCGGCCAATTCGGAAGCGGAACGCCTGGCGGCCAAGGGCTTCGCCGCCCGTGAAGGCGCGCCAAGCGTGGGGTTCGCCGGGCCGAGCACTTGGTCCGCCACTTGATTGACCAGAAACTGGAGTTCCGCGCGGGTCACGAGATCAATACGGTACGATCCGAGAATTCTTGCGTCTTCCCTCTAAAGGCTCTCATACGAAAAGCCGATCGGAAATCAGCACTCAATCATTCAGGATAGCATGGCGGAGGCACTCGCGTATCCTAAGTAGCTCAAAAGAAAAGGCAAACAGAACCATTTCGGAGAGTTTTCATCCGGTGTGCCACGGGAGGATCTGCGAACATGCGATGAACCCTCAATCCCACCGGAAAGAGCGATATATTGGGCCTGAACTCATGACGCGCATTCTCCTCACTGCCTTTCTGTATATCGGTATTGTCCCGTTTGCCGGTGCGCAAGACGTGGGCATGGGCCAACGCACGGGTAGCGGCGCGCGGTTTGAAGCGCCTTACACGCTGGAGGTTGAGACACCCCACGCGGCGTGGGCCAAGCCATTGAAAGGCGGACCGATCCGGCTGCTGGCCGTTCCCACAGTTTCCGAGGGGCGAACCCTCGTGGAACTGGCAGAACGGCTTTCGCTCGACCTCACCACGGTGAGCATCGACCCGAGTTGGGATATCAACAAGTGGACGATGTCCTTCGGGAGAGATTATGGCGCGCGGGCCGAGCGCGGAGACCTCAACCTGATCTACTCCTATCTCGAGGCCGAACTCACCGGTTCCAGGCATTTCGATGCCATTCTGCTGCCGGTCAACCACGGCTGGAACCGATTCACGCCCAGGACGCGCGAAGCGTTGCTGCGCCGGGTAAACGAAGGCGCGGGACTCGTATTGATTCGCCCCATGGATCACGAAATCTCCCCGCTGCGCCCGGTGACGACGGGGGAGCCGGTGGGAGATAGCGCGACCGTGGAGCCGGGGAAGCCGGAATCGGGAGCGTGGGTAAAGGGGGATAGCCACTACATCACTCAACCCATACCGGTCGCCGAATTTCCATTCGAATACGTCGAAAACTATCGCTACCAAGCTTCCCCGGATGCGCAAGTGCTTGTTTCAAACGCATCGGGAACACCCGTGATTGCCGTTCGCAAGCAAGGAAAAGGCCGTGTGATCGCCTTCGGCTATGCAAATTCGGGAATCAGTTGGCTGCTTCCGCAATCCGCCAAGGGCTTTGTTGCGCCGGAACAATGGGAGGCATTTTATGCGCTGCTGGTCCGCGGCCTGATCTACGCGGCAGGGCGGGAAGCCGATGCCGCAGGCGCGTGGAAGGTTCCCGCACCTCCCGCGCGAACCAACCAAATCCAAGCGTTGGTCGCTTCGAAGACGCTGATCGCGGAAGGTGACACGGTAAACGTAAGCTGGGCCGGCGCGCGCAATGCCAGGGTGGAACTGGTGGACGGGTTCGATCGTGTGATCGCGAGGGCCGAGGGCAGCGGCCGCGTGACGCTCAAGGCCGGCCGCGCACTCACGCACTCCGGCTTCCTCATCGCGGGCGATGCCAAACTTCCTGTAACGTTTGCCTCCTCAAACCGCGAATGGAAAGACTACGAAGTCATCATGCCGTGGTACGGCCCTCCGAGTCTGCAGCCGTGGATTCCGGCGCTGGACGCACAGTTTCGTCGCGTAGGCATCACCACGCTCTCGAGCGCCCAGCGCAATTTCCGCATCATTGCCAGCGCGGGATTGCACGACGTGTTCGGGGTCTACGCATACCGCAGCGACGCGTATGCCAAGCGGAAAGCCGCCTATGCGGAAACGAAGGATAAGAAATACCTGACCCGCAACGTCATTCTGCAAGCGCCGGATTTCGACCGCAACCTCAGGGGTGATCTCAACGCGCGGATCGGCAAACTCGCTCCGCTGAAGCCGCTCGCCTATTATCTGGCCGATGAATCGTCGCTCACAACGTACACCGATGCGTTCGACGTCGGCTGGTCTCCGGAAGCGCTCGCCGGATTTCGCACCTGGTTGCGGCGGGAGTATGATTCGCTCCCTGCGTTGAACGCAAGTTGGGGCACATCTTTCACTAACTGGGCGGATGTCGTGCCGATGACCACCGAAGAGGCGCAGCGGCATGGCAACTACGCACCCTGGTCCGATCACCGCGTCTATATGGAGCGGGAGTTCATTGATGCGCTGCGCAAGGCCCGCGATATTGTGCGCGAAATCGATCCCGGCGCACCCTCGTCGATCTCCGGCACGCAGGTGCCCACGGCGCACAACGGCGCGAACTGGTATGAGATCGACCAGATCATGGATTACTTGCAGCCTTATTCCGGCGGCAATCAAGATGCAATGCACTATCTCTTTCGCCCCGGAATTCTGCTGACCGGTTTCACCGGCTACGGTCTCACGGGCCCCGCGCTTCACCATGAGCAATGGGAGCGCCTGTTCTATGGGCACACGGGCGCTTCCATCTTCTGGCACTACACGATCCTGAATCCGGACCTGACGCTGAGCGAACAAGGCAAGGAACTGGCCGAGGCTTTCGGGAAGATTCAATCGGGCATTGGGCGGATCTTCATGAATTCGAAGGTACGCGAGGATGGAGTGGCCATCCATTTTTCGATGGCGAGTATTCGCGGCGCGTGGATCCAGGACGGCAAGATTCTCCCCGTGATCGCCAATGTGAATCGAACTTCGAAGAATTACGTAGACTTAGTGAAACGCCGGGATGAGTGGGTGAAAGCGTTGGAGCGCCAGGGCATTCAATTTCGATTTCTGGCGACGCCGCAGATTGAAAGCGGAGAGTTAGCAAAGTACAAGGTGCTGATTCTCCCCTACTCGATCGCCCTATCCGACGCGGAGGCGCGGGCCATTGAAGCGTTCATCGCCCGTGGAGGCACGGTGTACGCCGACGAGCAGACCGGCCGGATGGATGAGCGCTGCCATTGGCGGCCGGCGTCTCTCTTCGCGGCGGGACACAAGGGCATACTCCGGCAAGCGCCGGGGCCGATTCGCGTGGAACCCGCATTCCCGCTTCCAGGGCAGTACCTGACTACTGTGCGTGAATTCGGATCGTCTCGTCTGATCGGCGCGCTGCCCAAGGACGCCGCCGTCGTGGAACTGCCTCCCACGAAGAAGGTGCGCTACAACCTCCTGCGCGGAGGAATTGCGGCGAAGAAGATCGATATTTCTCCCTCGGATCCGCTACTCCTCCTCGAACGAATCACCCGGATCTCGAAACTGGAGATCACTGCGGCGCTGGCGCTGAAACTCACCGATCAAAGCGGCAAGCCCGTGGATCGTTCGGTGGTGCGCGTCGAGGTTGTGGATCCTTCGGGCAAGGTGGTCCGGCATTATGGCTCGAACTACACCATTCGGGAAGGAATGGCCCAGATCGAGATTCCCTTCGCGCTCAATGATCGCACCGGCGCCTGGCGTATCCGGGCGCGCGACGTCGTCAGCGGCTTGACCGCGGAGCGCGCCCTCCGGCGATAGCCGGGAGGATCTTCCGGAGACCATCACCCAGGTAGGGCGTGGCCGGCGCCACCCAAGAGCTGTGGCGATCCTGATTCGTTCCGCCGAAGGCGAGCGGCATGCCGCAGACTGCCGCCGAGCTCACCGCCAGCGATCTGGCCTACCCGCTACTTGTTTCCATCCGTGGAGAACTTGTAGACGGTCGTCGATTCGAAGGTCTCCCCCGGTTTCAGCACCACGGAAGGAAACTCCGGCTTGTTGGGAGAATCGGGAAAATGCTGGGTTTCCATGCAGAACCCGAAACGCTTCCCGTACCGGATGCCCTCTTTACCGGTGACGGATCCATTGAGAAAGTTCCCCGTATAGAACTGCATGCCCGGTTGGTCCGTGAAGACCTCCATCACCCGGCCGCTCACCGGCTCCCTGGCCTTGGCGGCGAGGCGGAGTTGCCCGTTGCCGTCATTCAGGACGAAGTTGTGATCGTAGCCGCCTCCCAGCTTGATCTGCTCGTCGCCCGTCTCGTCGATTCGCCCGCCAATCGCGGTGGGCGTACGGAAGTCGAAAGGGGTGCCGGCGACACTTCTTAGCTCCCCCGTGGGAATCAGCCCGCTATCCACCGGAGTGAAGCGGTCCGCCTGGATCGTCACCATGTGGTCAAGGATCGTGCCTTTGCCCGCTCCCGCCAGGTTGAAGTAGGAGTGATTGGTGAGGTTCAGAACCGTGTCGGCGTCGGTGGTCGCCGCGTAGTGAATCCGGATGTCGTTGTCGTTGCCCAGGGTGTAGGTGACAACCGTGGTGAGTTTGCCGGGATAGCCCTCTTCCCCATCGGCGCTGACGTAGGTCAGTTCGACGGAGGGGCCGACTTCGGAATTCCTTGCGATGGCGCTCCACATTCTCTTGTCAAAGCCCTTGATGCCCCCATGCAATGCATTCGCTCCATTGTTGACCGCAAGCGAGTGCGTCTTTCCGTTCAGGGTGAACTTGCCCTTGGCGATCCGGTTGGCATAGCGGCCCACCGTGGCGCCCATGTACGGCTGCGTGCCCAGATAGCCGTCGAGGGAATCGAACCCCAGCACGACATCGGCCAACCCGCCCTTGGAATCGGGCACTTTTACCGAGGTGAGGATCGCGCCGTAGTCGATCACCCCGATCTCCATTCCGGTACCATTTCGGAGGGTGTAGAGAGTCACTGCTTCGCCGGATGGCAACTGGCCATAAGGCGTCGATTCGATGGTTAGCGGCACGGGTTTCTCCTTGACGGCGTCTTGCTCGGCGCAGCCGGTCAACAAGCCAATGGCGCTCAGAATCGCAATCCAGGAAAATCGCCTGATTGAAGTTCTCCAAGGCATGTCGGGTTCTCCGGTTCTATTCTGAGACTCATTCAATTGGGAAGCAGGGTGCATGCAACGGGCAAGAGGGTAGCAGGCGTGCAGCCGCCTCCGTCTTGCCGCGAATCCATCCGCATCTTCCGTCAAGCCGCTTGAGGATGTCAAGACGCGGGATCGACGCAAAGGGAGCAAGCCGCGGAGCGCATCGGCGCTTTCGCAATGGCGCGCCAGGCCTTGACTCGATCCGCTCCGGTGGATACGATCACCCTTCAACGGCGCGCCGGTGCCGGCAACAACGCTTCGCGCTCCACAGGAGTTTCTGATGGCCCATCGTCCACTTTCACGGCGGCGGTTTCTGGCCGCATCGGCTGCATCTCCGCTGCTTGCATCTTCTGCCTTCGGGCAGGCGCCACGTCCAAACATCGTGTTCATCATGGCAGATGACTTGGGCTACGGAACCCTCGGCTGCTTCGGCCAAAGGCGAATCAAGACCCCCAATCTCGACCGGATGGCCGCCGAGGGCATGCGATTTACCGATGCCTACGCGGGCACGACCGTCTGTGCGCCCTCGCGCTGCGCGTTAATGACGGGAAAACATACCGGCCATGCGACGGTGCGGGGAAATGCATGGCCGGAACGGGGTTTAAAGAAGTCCGAACTCACGGTGGCGGAGGTGCTCAAACGCGCCGGCTATCGTACCGCGCTCTTCGGCAAATGGGGACTTGGGGGCTTCGACGCCGAAAGTCATCCCAATGACCGGGGCTTTGACCAGTTCTTCGGCTATCTCAACCAGGTGTTCGCTCACAATTCTTTTCCCGAACACATCTGGGACAACAAAGTGGAGACGTTCCTCAAGGAGAACTGGTTCAACCGGCGAAAGGTCTTCACGAACGACCTCTTTGGGCAGAAGGCGATCGAGTTCGTCGCGCAACAGTCGCGGGACCAGCCATTCTTTCTCTATGTGCCGTTTACAACGCCGCATGCAAACAACGAACGCGGGCAGATCGACGAAAATGGAATCGATTCCCCGGACTTCGGCGAATACGCCAACGAAGACTGGCCCGATGCCGAGAAGGCCTTCGCCGCCATCATCAGCCGGATGGATGCGGACATCGGCAGGCTGCTCTCCAAGCTGAAAGAACGGGGCCTTGATCAGAATACGCTGGTATTTTTCACGAGCGATAACGGCCCGCACAAAGAGGGCCACCACAACCCCGAATTTTTTGACGACAACGGGCCGCTGCGAGGTCTCAAACGCGACCTGTATGAAGGTGGTATCCGCGTGCCGACTATCGCCCGGTGGCCGGGCAAGATCAGCGCCGGCGTGGTAAGCGATTTCCCATGGGCCTTTTGGGACTTATTGCCCACCGCCGCGGAGCTCGCACGCACCCCCGCGCCGAAAGAGATCGACGGCGTATCCATTACGCCCGTGCTGCTTGGAACCGGTACGCCGGCCCGCGACCACCTCTATTGGGAGTTCCACGAGCGCGGCTTTCACCAGGCGGTCCGCCGGGGGGATTGGAAACTCGTGCGGCAAGGCCCCGCCTTCAAGACGGAGTTGTTCCACCTCAAGGACGACATAGGAGAAACGAAGGACGTCGCCGCCGCGCACCCCGACATCGTTGCAAAGCTGGAAGCGCTCTTCCGCACATCCCGCGTAGAGAACCCGGACTTCCCGTCGAAGAGCCAATCTCCCGCTGTTCCATTCTGAGATCGCATTCGCCTCGACCTCCCGGCAACGGCAAGAACTCATGCTTGCCGCGGCGCACCGACCACCGCCCGAGGCGCGCCGGATTAACTCAGCAGCGCAGCGGATGTTGCCAGTGGCGCTGTAGGTCTTACTCTCATCTCGGTGGGTCTTGCCCGCAGCGTGCCGGGAAAGAGGGACCGGCTGCTCTCACCGGCCCGCCCCACCGGGAACTTGGGGCAAGTAGGAACTCCATCCCGGTTAGAGAGCCGCGGCGGCGGAGATCCCGTTCATTTCGAGGACGACCGCCATCTTTTGAAGCGCGGACTTGTGGATCTGCGAGACCCGGCTTTCGTTGACCCCCAGCACGCCACCGATTTCCTTCATCGTCATTTCGTCGGTGTAGTACATGGTCACTACGGTCTGGTACCGGATGGGCAAAGCATGGATGGCCTCCCGGAGCGCGTCGGCAATCTGGTTTCGTTTGTAGACGGCATCCGGTTGCTCCGATTCCTCGGTGGGAAATTCCGGCTCCGGCAAGTCATCCTGTCCCGGCGGCCGCGAGGTTGCCGATATCGGACCCTGGTTCCGCAGGCTGCCCGCGATCTGGTGCCATTTCTCCAGTTCAATCCCCATTTCCTCGGCAATCTCCGCATCGGTCGGATTTCGCTGAAGGATCCCGGAGAGTTTCCGGGTGGCGGAATCCACTTGCTTGCATCGCTTCCGCTGGTCGCGGGAGGCCCAATCCATATCGCGCAGACTATCGAGGATGGCCCCACGAATCCGGTGTTTGGCATATCCGGGGAAGGAAACGTTCTTGGTCTCGTCAAAACGCGCGGCGGCGTCGATCAAGCCAAGGGTGCCCACCTGGATCAACTCTTCGAGTTCCAGATGAATCGGAAGGCCCTCATAAATGCGAATGGCGATAATTCTTGCCAGGTGGAGGTTGTCGAGGATTCGTCGATCCCGAATCGCCTGGCCTTCGCTCTGTTCGCGGGCGAGAGGAGTGGGTAATGTTCTGTTTGCCGGCGCAGGAAGGGGCGGACCCTCACAACGAGCCGGCGCGACGCAATGTACTGCCATTTTCAATACTTTCCTGTGCGTGAGACGCGCGATTCCGTTGTGCATCCGTCACCGAGCGTTCGCACTATTTTTTGCTGTGCAACCTCTGCATTGCAGTTCAGAGGCCACACAACACCAATTGAGTTGAAAACCCATTATTGAACGGATGAGAGCTTAGGGCATCCGGGTAAATTGCTGAATTTGATAGGCTATTCCCCTAGTATCGGAGGGAAAATCACCTGTGTTTCTAATTAGATCGAGGGGTACTTGAACGCGTGCCTACGTGCCATTTTGAACCGTATTGAATCCCAAACGGGAGCAGCGTTCCATTGTGGAACGAAGATATCCGGCAATTCCCTTAGACGGACTGGAACTGCTGTACCACGGAAACGAGCACCCTCTAAGGTTCTTCCCGGGATTCGCCGCGCTCCGCCTCTTCGCTCGCATAGAGCTTCTCCCGTTCCTGCGCGAGCCACGTCTTGAGCGTGAGCCCCACGAAGAAGATCAAGACCACAATGCGAATATCCCCGCTGAGCGTGAAAAAGGAGGAGGCAGCCAACACTCCGTAGAGGAGAATGGCAATGAACAACCGGTTTGAATTAACGGGGCGCATGAGAGTGAAGCCGGCCGACGGTGAGTAGCCCGGCTGTCGCAGCACACTACACCAAGCCGCAGTCTGTCCGCAGCCTAGTTATCGACATTGTACGAAAACGTGAACTGCAGCCGTACTTCGCTGCCTTGAAACTCTCGGGGAAGCGGGGGGAAGGGGTTGGATGCGCTCACGCCCGCCACGGCGGCGCGGTCGAAGGCCTCGAATCCGGAGCTGTTCGCGATCACCAGCTTGGGAACGCCCCCATCCCGGCTGATCGCGAACTGGATGCGCACCTGGCCGCGGCGGCCGAAGCGCGCGCTCTCCGGCATCACCGCGAACCAGTTTCGTTTCACTGCCGCCAGCACCTGAATCAGATATGGCTTAAAATCGATGCCGTTCGGATCACTGAGCAGCTCCACCGAGCCGCGAGAGCGGGAAGGCGACGACGAGACTCCGCCCAGCGGCGAGGGTGGCGAAAAGTCCTCCACCACCTGACTGCCGCCCCCACCACGCCCCTGAGAGGCCACGCGAATCGCCTCGGATACGGAAGCATTGGGAACCGGTATTTGCGATTGCCCGCGAGGCGTGCCCGTCATCGCCCCTGGCTTCTCAAAGCGGATCTCCGGCTTTGACGGCGCCAGGACCTTCGGCGGCTCGACCGGGGCCGGCGCGACGGGGCTCCCCAGAGCGGGAGCCGGCGATTGCGGCGCCGGGCTGAGGGGAGCGTCGATCTTGGGAGCTTCCATTCGCTCGGATGGCCTATCGCCCATGGTGGCGCCCATGGGTGGCAGGGAAGCCATCTGCCGGGGTTGGGGCCGTGCTCCCGGGTTCTGCTCAATTTTCGGGCGGGGAAGCAGACTTTCCAGATTGATCTCCGGGCTGACATTCCCCGTATTCGGATCCTTCTGGGTGAGCTGCCGGAGGCGGGGAGCCACGAGGGGCGTCACCACCACATGCGGTACGACGATCTCCGGAGCCTGCCGGTAAGAGGCGGCTTGAAACGTCACCAGCCCAAGCAGCGGCACCCCAATCGCATGCATCAGCCCGGATAGCGCAAATCCCCATCGGCGGCGCGCCACCGATTCGGGACTTTCGTCCTTCATCAGGTGTGCCAGCGCCGAAGATTCATTCAACCCGATAGAGAGCATTGCTTCGCCCACGAAGACCGCTAGCTCGCGGTCCGTTGCCGCCTTGCGATGAAGTTTGATTTGAGGGCTTCCACCCCGACGCCCAAGGGCTCAAAACGGCTCTTCCCGTTTCCCAACGGAGCCGGGTTCGCTTCGCGGCACAGACTCCCGCACCGCTTTCGCTTCAAAAGCCTGCACGCTTTGCTCCACCAAATGCCCGTGTTCCTCAATTTTATCAAGGATCTCATGAGCTACCTTCAGGGCGCGGCAGGCCGCTTCGCCATCCACCATCGGGGTTCGCCGCTCCCGCACGCATTGGACGAAATCTTCCACCTCCAACCGAAGCGGCTCTCCTGGTTGGACGTCGAGTTGGCGGAAGCCGATACGGCGGTCTTGCCGGTCAACCTCAAACACCACCCCTTCGCGGCGCGTGTAGTCCACCGAAAAATACTGATAAGGCTGAAAAAGCCGCAGCTTACGCACTTTATCGGTGGATACCCGGCTGGCCGTAAGGTTTGCGACACAGCCGCCGGGAAAGGCCAGCCGCACGTTGGCGATATCCACTTTCCCGGAGAGAATCTGAATGCCGGAGGCCCGAATCTCTTCCGGCGGTTCTCCAACGGCGGATAGCACGATATCGAGATCGTGGATCATCAGATCCAGCACCACGTCAATATCCAGGCTGCGCGGTGTAAACACACTCATCCGGTGAATCTCAAAGAAAAGCGGGAGTGTGATCTCCTTCCGCAAGGCCAGCAGCGCGGGGTTGTATCGTTCGAGATGTCCCACCTGCAGGATGCGCTGGTGGCGCGAGGCGAGTTCGATGAGCGCCCGCGCTTCCTCGACCGAAGAGGCGATCGGCTTCTCGATGAGCACATCCAATCCGCGCCGCAACAATGCCCCGGCCACTTCTGCATGGAACACCGTGGGCACGGCAACGATGGCGGCTTGCGCTGCTCCGGCGGCTTCCTCCAGGCTCGGGAAGACAGGGCACTGAAACTGCGCGCCCATTTCCGCCGCGCGTGCCGGATTGGCGTCGAAAAGCCCGGCCAGACGGACGCCAGGAATCTCAGTTAGCACGCGGAGGTGGTTCTGGCCGAAGCTGCCCGCACCGATGACCGCCACGGGAAGAGGATGACTCATGGTTCCTGCCTGTCCTTGGAGTCCGGAATTCGCTGCCATTTCCGACGTTCCGGGACACTGGGGAAAATCCGGAACTTCCTATAATTCCTTGTTCTTTTCCTGCTCGTCGGGGCGCTCCCCCCGCGGCGCATCCTTGGCCGCCGCGGCCACCCCGCCCCATTCGCCGGGAGTCCCGCGCCGTTCATCGCGCAAGGCTTTTCTTCCGCCGATCTCTTCCGGAAACAGAGCGTATCCTTCGCCCAGCGGGTAGAAGCGGCGAAGCAGTTCAAGGCGCCGCCGAATTTCCACGCTGGGAATCTGCCGCGGGCTCGGCTCGACGTCGATGTCGCAGCAAATCCCATGCAGGAAGAGCGTCATGGTGTCGATAAAAGACGCCCGCAGGTAGGCCCGCAGCAGCTTGCTATCCCTCAACGGCTGGCTCTGTTTCGACAGCACCTCATTCTTGCGCTGCCAGGAAATCTCATCGATCTCCCCATGAACCCCACGCTTCAGTTCCTCTT
>JADYZL010000068.1 GCA_020853155.1 Bryobacterales bacterium | reverse complement strand
AGCAGCCTATTTCGCCGCCCATATCCGGCTTGTGAATGACCGGCGGCTCCGTATCCCGGTCATACTCCTGCTCGAGACCCCGGATGGCGTCCAGCGCCCCGTTCTTGAGCCTGACGAAGAAGGCGCGGTCCGTATCCGCGACACTGGTCGTCGCATTCTGGATGCCTAGATCGAGAAACCACTTGTACTGTTCAAAAGAAATTCCTTCCGCCTGGTAGAAGCCGCGGCGCTGCCGGATGTCGTCGGCCTCCCCCCCGCTGCCGTAGCGCCGCAACGCGAACGCGTTCCCGATTTGGCCCGCCACCGGTCCGCATGCATTGGAGAAGTTCTGCATTCTTGAGGCTGTCTTCGTTCGCTGGTCAGACCAGTATTCCGCGATATCCGCGAGCGATCGGGCATCGCCGGTTGCGCCGGGAATGTTCTTGTTGAAGATCCCCGCATCGAAGGATCCATCCGGCGGAAGGTAGTTGATGTTGGCCTTGGCCGAGTTCAAGGTGTTCAGGACGCCGTCCCGGATTCGCTTGCGCCGGTTGGAGTGGTTCACCGCGTCCGTGATGTAGCTGTTGATCGCCGCGATAAGGTAATCAATGTAGCCAACGACATGCCCTTTCGCGAGCGGATAATTATTGCGCAAGAGCGCGTCGAGGTAAGTAATGCCGCTTGGGATCGCCACCGTCGCATCGGCCAGACGGTTGGCGTTGTTTGCCGCCGTGACCTCCTGCGTGATCTGCAGCGTGCCCTGTTGCGTGAGCTGGGTGAACTGCTGATCAATTCGCTGCACGAGTTGCGCTTTCCAGAGGACAAGCGCCGGGTTGGGGACCATCGCCCCGCCCGGGCCGGCAACCTGAACCGGCGGCATTGGGTTCGGCCCGGCGTGGCTCTGGTAGATGGCGAGAGCCCGTGCATTTGCACTGCTCGGCGGACGGCACATCGCCATTACCTCCGGGCTCGATTCGAGGTATCGTTCTACTGCTTCCTTAATTTGATTCGTATTCGCGGGCCGGTAGCCATTCGCGATACACCACTGTTGAAAAGGCATCCATCTCCCCTCCGTTCCTGTGATTCGTCCCCATGGTTTGAATCCCAGAACCCATGGGGCCAGGCCCGGTTCGCGGCGGAGCCGGACCGTTGACGTGGGGAAAGTCTATCAGCATTGCGTATCGGGAACCAGCGTAGGTTCCGGGTGTACTGCGGGCGCCGCTGAGGTATTGAGGCCGGCGAATGGGGCTAATGCGTGGCCGGAAGGGGCGCAGCCGCGGTGCGGATGCGGGAACGGAAGGCTCTCCCGTGCGGGTTGCGTTTTGCGCCCCGAAGCCGCTCGAAACACGGCACACCGGGAATGTTCCCAATCGCTATAATTGGGAATCGCATGGAGATCAACTGGTTCCCGCTCTGGCTCAGCTTGCGGGTGGCGCTGCTCGCCACGGCGTTCTCGCTGGCCGTGGGGGTGTGGATCGCCTATCTGCTGGCGAACCGGCAATTTCGCGGGAAGGAACTGGTGGATGCGGCGGTCACGCTTCCGCTGGTGCTGCCGCCCACCGTGCTGGGCTACTATCTGCTGGTGCTGCTCAGCCGGGAGAGTGCGCTCGGGCGCTTGTTTGAATCCATCACGGGCGGGCCGCTCGTGTTCACCTGGAAGGCTGCGGTTCTGGCCGCGATGGTTCACTCCACGCCGCTTCTCGTAAAGCTGGTGCGGGCCGCGCTCGAAACGGTGGACCGGACGTATGAAAAAGCCGCGCGTAATCTGGGTGCGAACGAGTGGCGAGTCTTCTGGCGCATTTCGCTTCCCCTGGCACGGCGCCCCGTGTTTGCCGCCGCCGTCCTGGCCTTCGCGCGATCGCTTGGCGATTTCGGCATCACGATCATGCTGGCGGGAAACATCCCCAACCGCACGCAAACCATCTCCGTGGCGATCTACGACGCCGTGGAGGCCGGCAGCGAAACCACGGCGCTGGTGCTGGTGCTCGCGATCTCCGCCATCGCGCTGGTTTCCGTGTATGTGGCGAACCGCTGGAACGAAGGGAGGGCTCTTCGATGATGGAAGCGCGCATCGCGAAGAGATTTCCCGCCGGGCCGGAATCCGCGGCCTTCGATCTTGAGGTGCATCTGCGCGTCGAACCGGGCATCACCGTGCTCTTTGGCCCCTCGGGCAGCGGGAAGACGCTCACCTTGGAGTGCATTGCCGGCTTCGCCACCCCGGAGAAGGGCCGCATTCTGGTGGACGACCGCATCGTTTTCGATGCCGAAGCGCGCGTGAACCTGCCGCCGCGGCTGCGGCCTTGCGGCTATGTGTTTCAAACCAATTCACTGTTTCCGCATAAGACGCTTCGCGCCAATCTGGAGTTCGCGGCGGCCGGGCTCCCGCGGATCGAGGGCGCGCGCCGCGTTTCGGAAATGCTCGAGCGCTTCCAACTCACCGAGATGGCGGGGCGCCGCCCGCATGAGCTTTCGGGAGGGCAGCGGCAGCGTGGCTCCATTGCCCGGGCGCTGCTGCGGGAGCCGCGCGCGCTCTTGCTCGACGAGCCCGCACAAGGTCTGGACGCACCGTTGCGTGAAGAGTTCTACGCGATTCTGCGGGAGATTCGCGGTTCCCTGCAGCTTCCCATTCTTCTGGTGACCCACGCGCTCGAGGAATGCTTTGAACTGGCCGGCCAGATGATGGTGATCCACAAGGGGCGCCTGATCCAGCAGGGCACGCCGCTTTCGGTTTACCGCCAGCCCGCTTCGGGCGAGGTGGCTGCGCTGCTTGGCGATTACGATCTGGTTCCCGCGGAGATTGCGTTTCTTGACCCCCAGAACCGCTCGAGCGTGCTCCGGTTGTTCGGCGCGGAGATCCCGGGGCCGTACTTCGCGGGACACTTCAAGGGCGATCGCATCCGCCTGTGCTTGCAGCCCTCCGATCTGCGCCTCAGCCTCCGCAGCGGAGAGAGCGTTTCCCCCGGCCATATTCCGCTCACGTTTGAGCGCGTGGTGGAGCGGCCCCGGTTTGTCCGGGTTCACTTCGCGGAGGGGCTCTCCGGCGATCTGGATGCCGCGGAGTTCGCGGCGCTTCCACAACCTCGCGGCAAGCTCTGGCAGGCGGCGATTGCACCGGGCGCACTACGCGTCTTATCGTAGAAGCGCCCCTCATGCTGCGCTGCTACATTACAGACCGTCATCAGGCCGGTGGGCTCGAACCTCTGCTCCGCTTGATTGCCGCCGCGCTGGAACTTGGCGTGGAACTCATCCAGATCCGGGAGAAAGACCTTCCGGCGCGGGAACTCGCGACATTTACCCGGCGCGTGATGGCGCTGCCGAATCCTCATCGCACGCTGGTGCTGGTGAATGACCGGGTCGATGTCGCGCTCGCCTGCGGGGCGCATGGCGTCCACTTGCCGGGCAATCGCATCGCGCCGGAGAGCCTGCGCCGGATGCTGCCGGAACGTTTCGTGATCGGGGTCT
>JADYZL010000067.1 GCA_020853155.1 Bryobacterales bacterium | reverse complement strand
CTGCTGTCGTAATACGTGAGCCGCGGCGCATAGCTCGGGACGATGTGGAAGCCCTTCCATTCGAGCGGCACGAAAATGCGTGGAGCCACATCCAACCGGTTCACGAACTGGCGCGTCTGAAAGAGCGGTTGAGAGCGCCGCACCAGGCCCCACGCAGTATCGAAAGAAACGTACACCGGCGTGTCCTTCTTCCATTTGCGGCTGCGGCTGGCAAAGCGGATCTCCGGCAGTTTCCGGATCGATATAATATCGGACTCACTCGTTCTGAAATTCTGCAACCGCGTGAAGGCCGTGCTCAGGTGGAACGTGGACCAGTCCTTCTCGACGAATCCGATCGATTGAATTTCGCTGGCGATCGCCTCGGTGATGGATTCCGTGAACTCCTGCCGGAATTGGAAAGAACTCAGATAATTCAATTCACTCCGGCCATAAAAACCGTAGGGAAGTTTGGCCTGACCCGCGGCATCGATACTGAATCCCGAAGCCTTCTGCCGCACGCTTTGCGTCACCGCCATCGTGGAGCCGGGGTTGCTGGGGTCGGCCACATTCACCGTCTGGTTGACGGGTAGACCCTTATCCGCCACGCCGTAGAGAGCGAAATTGAAGTCGCTGTCCCGCGTGGGTTTGCCTCGAAAATCCACCTGATGGGCGAGGCCTCGCGTCGTGAAGTATTGCGCGCGATAGGTGGCGTCGTAGCTGCGCGAAATGGCCCAGTAGTAGCCGCCGCCGAACATCTGTCCACGCCGGTTGCTGTTGCCGATATTCGGCGTGAGAAAGCCGCTCCGCCGTTCCCCTTCCTTGAGCGATTTGTAAAACCACGGCGCGAAGAGAATCGGAACTCCCCGGATGCGCAGAATGCCGTTATGAACGCGCGCGCTTTCGCCGGGAACGATCGTGAACTCGGGGGCCTTCAGCGTCCACCAGGGGTCCGGCAGAACGCAATTGGTCAGCATCCCCTCGTGCAGGATGTAGGTTCCATCCTCGCGCTCCGCCCACTTGGCTTCGAAATGAAACGGATTCTCCGTGCGATACAAATTGGGGCGTGCTTCAATCTTGGGAAACGTCTCGCCGCGCACATCGTAGAAGGTTCCCCGCGCTTCCCTCGTGTAATACTCGACGCGAGTCGCCCAGATTTTCTCGCGCCGTTCATAATTCTCGTAATAGACGTTTCCACGCGCTTCTGCATATCCGGTTTCGCTGTTGTAGTCGATCTCATCGGCGCGCAAAATCATGCCGGGCGATCTCAATTCCGCCGCGCCCTTGAGATGCGTCCATTCGCCTTTGATTTCCTTGTGAGTGGCGAGCACCAGCACTTCGCCGGGGTTCAGCGCGCGCTGGATGGAGAGCCGGTTGAAGATCTCCTGTGAAACGTCGGGAAGCTCGGCCGGAGGGGTCTGTGCGAAAATACCGGGGAATAAAAGGAGAATAAATAGCAATATCCGAATCGCAGGTTCGGAAAAGATCTTCGTAAGTCTAGAAAAGATATGACAAAACTGGGCAAATATGTTATTCGATAGAAGACTCGTGGAAGCGAAGCGGTGCGTTTTTTTGCCCAACGATGCGACGGTAGCATGAGGGCAAGAGCGGACGCAAGCGTTCTGCCGGTCCGTAGAAGAGTTCGAAGCCGGGGGCCTGAGGCCATGCGGCGATCTTCGGGATAGGCGCGTGCGCGGAGCCGCTCTACGGGAACCGCGAACGGTCGGAAACGTCATGAAATGTCCTCGATGCAGCACCAGTAACAGCGCCTATGAGACGCGATGCATTCGGTGCGGCTCCAGTTTCTCGGCAAGCGGAAATACCGGTACCGCATTCGCGCATAACTTCGGCACCCAATCCGGCACGGTGAAGCCGTTCGTCATTGCGAGAGAGCCCCGGTTTTCACAGGTCGTGCCGAATGCCGTCGCTTCCACGGCTCCCGCCATGGAGATGCAGCCCGGTTTGGTTTCCACCGAATCGACGGCGCGAAACCTTGATGCCCGTCTCAATACCCACACCGCGGAAAGCGGCAACCGAACCTCCGCGCCCGCGCGACCGCTTCCGGAGCGGCCCCGGTTGGAAATGGTGCCGCCGGGAAATCAGCCAAGTTTGTTCTCCCCGGGCGATTTCGCGAGCCGGCCTGCCTCCTTGCGTCTGGAGCGTGCCGACGCCACGCACGGCTACCTCGTGCCCGCGAAACGCAAGCCCGCGCGCAAGCGGAAAAAGTCGGACATGCTCCCGTTCGAGCAGGGCACCCTTGAATTTCTCACGCCGATCGACACTCCCGTCCGTCAGCTCGCCACCTCCGTGGAAGCGAGTGTGAAATGCGATCATCCCGTGGCGTCGCCAACGCACCGGATTTTGGGCGCGGCGTGGGATGGTGTGTTGATCTTCTTCTTATCGATGGCGTTGAGTGCCGTCTTCGCCGGCTGCCTGCGGCTCTGGCACGTGGATTTCCCCATGAGCGCCACCACCATCAAGTTGGCCTTGGGCGCCGTGCTTGGGGGTGTTGCGATTGCCTATTACACCTTGTTTGTGACCTGTGAATGGGAAACGCCCGGCTGGCGCGCCGTAGGCCTCCGTCTGGTGCGCCTCGATGGCCAGAACCCCACATGGCGCCAGCGCTGGCTGCGCTACGCGGCGGAATACATCAGCCTCGCCGCGGCGGGTGCCGGCTATTTATGGATTCTCTTTGAAGAAGAGCGTCTAGGCTGGCACGACCAGATTTCCGGCACCTTCCCCACCCCCCGCATCCAATCAGAAAGCAATTTCCGCAAACGCTAACTTTGGGAAGTCCGTGTTCGATTGAGCCGCGCGATCACTCTGGCTACGATTGACACGTTGGCATCCAGCTCACTGTTGTCTAGCAGCGCAAGACAAAGCTTTCGTTCCCTCGAGCGGTTAACCGGGCGCCTCTCTCCATTCACAAGGTCTCAAGATATGGACAAAACACCTACCCGTAGCAAGCCAGCCTACCGGAAGCCTCCCTTTCGTGGTGGTAAAGCGTTCGGACGAAACTTGATGGTCTTGGCGTTGGTTCCGCTGGTCATTGGAGCTTATGCGTCCGTCATGGGGGTGTTGACGCTCACCTGGCCACGCGGCCAAGCCACCATCCTTGGCTGCGAAATGGCCTTTCCGCAGACGGATCGCCGCAATATCGGCAGATCTGACAATAGAAAGGGATGGAGCACCGCCAGCCTCGCTTATTCTTACGGCGTTCAGGGAACTGCGTATACCGGTTCTGGTATCCAGCCATACACGCTCGGTCTCCTCAATGCCGCACACGAACAGCAAGCGTGCCTTAAGTATCAGCCTCACCAGCGCGTCGAAGTCGCCTATGACGCTGCCGACCCGAGAATCGCCTATCTCGAGCCTGGTCCCAGCCTGACCGCGCTCATTCTACTTGGTGTCGGTGTGGTAATGCTGCTTAGCGGTTGGTGGGTGCGCTCGCTCGCAAGTCGCGGTATCGGCGCCATGTACGGAGAAGGGGCAACGGAACGCATCAAGCGCCATCGGGACTCGGCCAGCGGTTGGTTGTGAGCGCCTGCCCACTTGCAGGTGCGACTTCCCCGCGGCCACGCCCGGCGCCCGCGCCCCGTGGCTTCGTTCCGCAGAATGGGGCGTGTTTCGGAAATCCGCGAAGCTCCGGTGCGAGGCCTTCCCGGTTCGATGCCTGCGCGAGAGGGAAATGGAAATCAATCTCCTCCAAAGCGCCGAGCGGATGCGGTCACCGGTCTCTCAAATTCTTTCCGCTCCCACAACTTCCCTTGTTTCCGTGCGTTACGCCACCCTAAGCGGGATACGACCCCTGCCAAGGTTCGATTGCACACCCGAAATCAGCATAATCATTTTGCGGGGGAGATCTCCGTCTGCCGATTCCAAGCTGCTCCGTGCATCGCTAAGCGCCTTGACAACCGGATTGCTCTCAAACCTCACCTGCCCGGGGTTGCTTCGAGGGGGGCAGCCCGAGGCAGTCTCGCTGCTTCAGCAACCCGCTCAGACCGTGGCCCGTTGCAAGGAGGTTTGTCCGGATCGGACCCGGACGATCCGGACAAACCGGACAAAACGATTTCTCGCATAACCGATGCCATTAGAATCATTTAAGAGAAAAACATGGGGCCAGCCACGTGCTGCGTTTTTTCTCACGAACCGGACGAAACTTCCGAATCAGCCACTCATTCACGAGAACACGCACGCCGCATACCGAAGTCATTCCCAAGTGGCAGCCACCGGGGGGGCAACAGGGAGTTCTCCCTCAACCTCAAACGCCCCACCCGCGGCAAAAGACGAAAATGACAGGGGCTCCCCGGCCATCTATAATGGTACGAGGCACTTTTGCTGTCCGCCTGTGGTGTGCCGTCATCTCGCCGGTTTCGGTTCGTGTTTGCCCTCAGGATGCCGCCGGGTTCCCGGATCCCTTGGTCACCGCTCGCCTTCGAGGAGATGCGGATGCTCGCGGGATGGGGCGCGCTTTCCGGCGGTCTCGTTGGGGGGCGTTTTGGATGAAGGCGGCCACGGGAGAACCCGGGGGAGTACCGGACCTTTAGATTATGTTTGAGAGTTTAAGCGAAAAGCTTCAACGCGTATTCAAGGATCTCCGCGGGCAGGGAAAACTGACTTCCGAGAACATGGAAGCCGCCCTGAAGGAGATCCGTGTCGCGTTGCTCGAAGCCGACGTCAACTTCAAGGTCGTCAAGCAGTTCATCGGCAACGTGCGCGAGAAAGCGATGGGGCAGGACGTGCTCAGCGCGCTTTCGCCTGCGCAGCAAGTGGTGAAGATCGTCCGCGATGAACTCACGGAGATCCTGGGCTCCAAGCTTTCTAAGCTTCAATTTGCCAGCCAGCCGCCCACCGTCGTGATGATCGTGGGCCTGCAGGGTTCTGGAAAGACCACATCCACGGCGAAGCTGGCGCGCTGGCTCCTCAAGAATTCGCACTCGCCGCAATTGGTTTCAGTGGACGTTTACCGCCCCGCCGCGCGCGAACAGTTGAAGGTGCTCGCCAAGCAGGTGGGTGCGGGCATTTACGAAGGCGAGCCGGGCATGGATAAGCCCCTCGACCTCGCCACCCGGGCTCGCCGCGAAGCCATGGACCGGGGCAGGGATGTGCTGCTCGTCGATACTGCGGGCCGTCTGCATATCGACGATACGCTGATGAACGAACTGCAGCAGTTGAAGGCGCAGTTGAATCCCACGGAAATCCTGTTTGTCGCCGACGCTATGACCGGCCAGGATGCCGTGAAATCCGCCGCGGAATTTCATGAGCGCCTCGGCATCACGGGCGTCATTCTCACCAAGCTCGATGGCGATGCCCGTGGCGGCGCCGCGCTCTCGATCAAACACGTCACCGGCCAGCCCCTCAAGTTCCTGGGCGTCGGTGAAAAGACCGAAGCGCTCGAAGAGTTCCACCCGGACCGCATGGCCCAGCGCATCCTCGGCATGGGCGACGTGCTCTCTCTGATCGAAAAGGTGGAGGAGAGCATTGACCAGAAGCAGGCCATGGAAATGCAGGATAAGCTCCTGCACAACGAGTTCAGCCTCGAAGATTTCCGTGACCAGCTCATCCAGGTGCGCAAGCTCGGGCCGCTCGAGAACATCCTCAAAATGATCCCCGGCATGGGAGATCAATTGAAGGGTGTGAAGGTGGACGAGAAGGAACTGACGCGGATTGTCGCGATCATTAACTCGATGACGCCCAAGGAGCGGCGGAACCACATGCTGATCAACGGTTCACGCCGCCGCCGTATCGCCCGCGGGAGCGGCAGTTCCGTGCAGGAAGTGAATCAGTTGCTGAAGCAATACGGGCAGGCCCGTAAGATGATGCGCAGTTTCAGCGGAATGATGGGCGGCCCGGGAGGCATGCCCGGCGGCAAAATGGCGCGGCGCGTGCAGCAATTGGCGAAACTGGGGGGCGGGAAGCTCCCCTTCTAGCGCAGAAGCGAGGCCTCCGGACCCGGAGCGCCACGAGTGAAGTTTTTGAGTTTGTCAGGAGCACAAGAAAGACTATGTTGACGATTCGATTGGCCCGATTTGGAATGAAGAAGAAGCCGACCTATCGCGTGGTTGTCATTGACAGCCGGAACCCCCGCGATGGCAAGGCGGTCGAAGTGGTTGGGAACTATAATCCCGTGGCTCAGCCGAACGAACTGAACCTCAACCGGGAGAGGATCGACTATTGGGTGAGCAACGGCGCGCAGCCCTCTGATACCGTGAAGCGCCTCATCAAGAAGCACGCGGAAGAAGCGGTCGCCACCGCTTAGGTTGCGCGAGCGCGCGTTGGGGTGACGGCTGCCGCCGCCTTTGGGTCTTGCCATCAGGGCGGTGCTCCGGTGCATTTCGCTTTACGGGGTTTCGAATGCGACAGTTGATTGAAGACATCGCCAAGGCTCTGGTGGACCAGCCGGAAGGCGTGCAGGTGAACGAAGTCGAAGGGGATCAGGCAACCGTTCTCGAGTTGCGCGTCGATCCGTCGGACGTGGGGAAGGTGATTGGAAAGCAAGGGCGCACCGCCCGTTCGCTCCGCACCCTCCTGAATGCCGTAAGCATGAAGCACCATCGGCGCTACACGCTGGAGATTCTGGAGTAGCCGGGTCGCGAAGGCGGGAATCGGAATGGAGCGGCAAGCGGACGCAATCGAGCGCGAACAGGATTGGATCACCATTGCCATCCTGGGAAAGCCTCGCGGTACGCATGGCGAAATGTTCGCCCTCCCAACGACGAGCCACTTTGAGCGATTCGTGCCGGGCCGGGAGTTCATGCTATGGTTCGATTCCGGCAGTGGACGGGCTCCCCTCCGGAAGCGGTTGGAACTGGCCTGGAACCACAATGCGAAGCTGATCGTGAAGCTTCACGGGGTGGATTCAATCGATGAGGCCGAACGTTTGCGGGGCGCCGAACTCTGCCTTCGGGCGGAAGAACGCGAACCGCTGCCCGAGGGTGAGTTTTACTACGACGACCTGAAAGGGTTCGCCGTGGTGGACCTGGCCACAGGTGAAAGGCTCGGGGCGGTGGTGGGTTTCACGGAGGGCATCGGCCCCGGCGTGCTGGAAGTCGAAACGCCGATCGAGAGCGCGAGGGGGGGGATCGAGGTCTGGCAAGTGCCCTTCGCCAAAGAGATTTGCGTGGAAGTGAACTTGGGATCGAAACAGATTCAAGTGCGCTTGCCGGCGGGCCTTCGGGAGTTGAATAGCCCCGAAACGTCCGCGAAGTGAAACGGGTTGAAACGAGAGGAATCGAGGGGAACCGGGGCTGCGATGAGATTCCACATCGTCACGATTTTCCCCGGGTTCTTCACCGGCCCCTTCGATCACGGCGTCTTGAAGAAGGCGATGGATGCGGGAAAAGTGGAAGTGCTCCTCCACGACCTGCGCACCTGGACCTCAGACCGGCATCGCACGGTGGATGACCGGCCCTTTGGCGGCGGCGAGGGGATGCTATTGAAGCCGGAGCCGCTCTTTGACGCGGTGGAGGCCATCTGGCCGCAACGGAGAAACGGAGCGGCCAGGGAGGAGAATTTGGCGGGCGGGGAAGGCGCGCGGAAGAGAGTGGTGCTGCTCTCGGCGCAGGGCAGGCGCTTCGATCAGGCGATGGCCCGGCGCTTCGCCGCCTGCGAGGAATTGCTGCTGATCTGTGGCCGTTACGAGGGCGTGGATGAGCGGGTGGCCGAGCACTTGGCCGACGATGAGATTTCAGTGGGCGACTTCGTCCTGAGCGGCGGCGAACTGGCCGCGGCGATGGTGGTGGACGTGGTGGCGAGGCTCATCCCGGGCGTGCTCGGGAATGAGGCATCCTCGGTGCAAGAGTCCTTTGGATCGAGCGCCGCCGAACTGGGAGTTTTGGATTGTCCGCAGTATACGCGGCCAGCCGAATTCCGGGGCTGGAAGGTTCCGGAAGTGTTGCTCAGCGGCAACCACGCGGAGATCCGCGGGTGGCGCGAGCACACCGCGCGAGAGAAAACGGCGCGCATGCGCCCGGATCTTCTCGAAAAAGTGGAGAGTCGCGGCGGGGCTTAGGCCCCCGGCGATTCTGGGGAAACGGGATGGGATGTTTGTCGCGGCAAACCTCTCCGATCCAGGAGAATGAAAGGAGTGGGCATCTCCCGGGATGGCTTGCTGTCTTCCTGTGGATGAGCCACGAAAGTACCCATGATTAACCCTACAATTCAGAAGTTTGAGGCACGGTTCCTCAAGAGCGATCTGCCCTCGTTCCGGCCGGGCGACACGGTTAAGGTTCACGTGAAGATTCGCGAAGGCGAGAAGGAGCGGCTCCAGGTGTTCGAGGGCACCGTGATCGCCCGTAACAACCGGGGAGTCAGCGAAACGGTCACCGTGCGTAAGATCAGTTTCGGCCATGGCGTGGAGCGGATTTTCCCCTTGCATGCGCCGGTGGTGGATCACATCGAATTCGTCCGTACCGGAAAGGTGCGGCGCGCCAAGCTTTACTATCTGCGGCAACTGCGCGGCAAGGCCGCCCGGTTGAAGGAACGCGATTCCTCCTTCCAACGGTAATCGCACCGGAAGTCCCGAAGCAATGAAGCCATTGCTCGTCCGTCCACGCCGGCTAGGGATCGATCCTCGCTGGGAGAGCGAACTCCGCAAGGAAGGGTTCTCCCGGATTGCCGGTGTGGACGAGGCGGGCCGCGGCTGCCTGTTTGGCCCCGTGGCCGCGGCTGCCGTCATTTTGGCGGACCCTCATGGCTTGCGCGGGGTAGACGACAGCAAGAAACTCAGCGAAGCCGAGCGGGAGCGGCTCTGCGATCTCATCGTGCAGCGGGCGCTCGCATGGAGCGTGGCGATGGTGGATGCCTCCACGATTGACCGGATCAACATCCTCGAGGCTTCCCGCTTGGCAATGCGTATGGCGGTGGAGCGATTGGCGCTTCCCGCCGACATGCTCCTCGTGGACGCGCTGACCCTGGCCCTGCCAATCCCCCAGAAAGGGATCATTCATGGCGACGCGGTTTGCCGGTCCATCGCCGCCGCTTCCATCCTAGCCAAAGTCCATCGGGATCGGACTATGCGAGAATGGGATCGGCTTTATCCTGGCTTCGCTTTCGCGAGCAACAAGGGCTACGGAACCCCGGAGCACTTGAAGGCTTTGCAAACGCTGGGGCCGACGGCGGAACATCGCTTCAGCTACCGGCCTGTAAGGGAATGCTGCCGCGGCGCGCTGTGCATCGGCTGGCAGGATCCGCGGCAATGCCTGTTTGAATAGACTTTGATGACAGCCGAGAACTCACCGCCGGAAGCCCCGGTTTCCCAAGTTTCTTCGCCAACCCTCGTGCCTCCGCGGGTGAAGCCGAAGATGGCTTGGGGACGTCGGATTGAGAAGATCGTGCTTGCGCTCTTTTGCCTGGAAGTCGGTGGTTTCCTGCTGATCTTTCCCTGGGTCCCCCAATGGGGGGATAATTACTTTTTCACGTTTGCCGAGCAGATGCGCCCCTTTTTCATGAGCCCTTATTTCCGGGGCGCCGTGAGTGGTTTGGGAGCGCTTAACCTCTACCTGGCCATCGTCGAATCGGTGGACTTTCTAGGGTCGTTCCTGGATTCCTGAGTCGGCGAAAGTACTTTCGATGCCGCTAGACGAGAACCTGCAAGACCCGAGCGCGGAACGGAGCGGGGAAAGCCTCTCTCCGCCGCCGGTCGAGCGCCCCGCCGCGTCCCCGGAACGGCAGGAGGCTTCTCCCTCTATGCCCACCCCTGCGGCGAAATCGGAGCGCCCGGCGCCGGAGACGCGCAATGCCTTGTCGGAGTGGGCCATTACCATCCTGCTGCTGCTCTTCGGCATCACCTTTCTGGTACAGGCCTACGTCATTCCCACGGGTTCGATGGAAGATACCCTGCTGATCGGGGATCATCTTCTGGTCGATAAGCTGGCCTATGCTCCCGCGAGTGGAGTTGAGAAGACGCTCTTGCCGTACCAGGAAGTGGAGCGTGGCGATATCGTGGTTTTTCGCTACCCGGAAGATGTCTCGCAGACCTTCGTGAAGCGCGTGATCGGCAAGCCGGGCGACCGGATTCGATTCGATGAACAGCAGCTTTATCTGAACGGGCATAAGGTGAAAGAGAGCTTCGTCTATCACAAGTCCGGCTACATCGATCCTTATCGCGATAACTTCCCCTCGCTGCCCAACGTGGCGCTCGCGGAGGCCGCGAATGCAATGCTCACGAACAACGTGAAGGATGGCGAACTGATCGTGCCCCCCGGTCACTACTTCGTCATGGGCGACAATCGCGACAACAGCTCGGATAGCCGCTATTGGGGCTTCGTGCCGCGGCGTCACATCATTGGGAAGCCGCTGCTGATCTATTGGAGCTACGACGCCCCCACCGAGCGCTGGACCAGTGGTTCCCTGTTGAACCCCCGCTACTTTGGCGATCTCATTTCCGGCTTTATTCCCAAAACCCGCTGGGACCGCGCGTTTCGCCTCATCCGTGGCGAACACGTAGAATAGGGGGCTGGGGCGATCACGCGCAAGGGCGCGCACCGCCGGATCTTTACATGAAAACTCCTTTATACGCCGTGATTCTCGCCGGCGGGCGCGGTACCCGCTTCTGGCCTCGCAGCCGTAAGGCACACCCGAAACAGGTGCTTTCCATCGTGGGAGAACGGACGCTGCTGCAGCAGACCGTCGAACGCATCTCCAAGCTGATTCCGCCGGACCACATCTACGTCGTTACGAGCGAGTCTTTGCGCGCCGAGGTGTTGCGGCAGATTCCGGACGTACCCGCGGAGCAGGTGCTCGCCGAGCCGCTTCCCCGCAACAGCGCGCCCGCGATCGCGCTGGGCACGCACCTGATCCGCTTGCGGGACGAGAAGGCCATCGTCGGCGTCTTCCCCGCCGATCATGTCGTCACCAAGCCCGCGAAGTTCCTCGCCACGGTGAAGCACGCCTTCCGGACCGCGGGGCAGGACAACTTGGTCGTGGTCGGCATTCAGCCTCGCTGGGCGGAAACCGGGTACGGCTATTTGGAGTTCCCCAAAGACGTCGTGCCGGGGGAATCGTCGGCTTACCCCATTCACAGTTTCCGTGAGAAGCCAGATCGTCCAACGGCGGCGCGTTACCTGAAGGCGGGCCGCTACTTCTGGAACAGCGGCATGTTCTTCTGGAAGGCATCAGCCTTCCTCGAAGCGTTCAACCGGTATCTTCCGAAGACCGCGCTGCAGATTGCCTCCATCGGCGCTTTGGGCTCGAAGACCTTCGAGCGCGATCTCGCGGAGTTCTTCCCGCTCTGCGAGAGCATCTCGGTCGACTACGCCGTGATGGAGAAGGCCCGGAACGTCGTGGGCGTCGCCGCGGCCGACTTCGGTTGGAACGACGTGGGAAGCTGGCAGGCGGTCTACGAACTGAGCGAAAAGGACGCGGACGCCAACGCGCTGCGTGGCGGCGCGGACTTGCTCGCGGTGGAGAGCAAGGGCAACTACGTGGACGCCGGCGGCAAACTGGTGGCCCTTGTGGGCGTGGAAGATCTGGTGATCGTCGATACCGGAGACGCCCTGCTCGTCACGCGGCGCGAAGAAGCCCACCGCGTGAACGACATGGTGAAGCTGCTCGAAAAGAAGGGGCTCGCTGAGTTGCTTTAGCTGGGCGATTCCTCAAGCGAGCCGGGCTCGCCACGCTCTTTGTGGCTTGCCCGGAACATGCTTAGCATGGAAAAGGAAACGGCTGTACCGCTTGCATTGCCGGTGCAGCCAGTGGTCTATTCGCCGCGCGTTGCCCCCGGAGCAGAGAACGTAAGCTTCGTGTTGCTGCCGCCCAGACGAATCTCCCGAATCGTCCTTTTTCCGTCTACTTCTCTGTAGCGGATCGAAGTCTTCGCAAACGTTTCACTGCCTTCTTCCACGGTCGTGGCGGGTACCAAGGTCCGCCGTCCGTTGGTGATGGTGACCTTCTCACCGTCGATTTCCACCTTGTAGTCGCCGGGCTTCAGTTCCTGCCCTGCCAAGTTGGACTTGGCGTAAAGGGTGATTGTGTGTGTCTTCGCGCTGGCGATGCTTACGGTAAGGAGCAGGATCGCAAGTGCGCTAAGGATCAACTTGGTCATCGGGTAACTCTCCTTGCAGTCGTGAACTGCGTAATCTTGATTACGAGCGAAGCCTGTTCTTGTTCCAGGAACTTTCAGCCGCGTATCCCAGGTGAGGAAAACGGACTCCGGCGGCGAGACGAGCTCGAACGCAAGAGTCTCCTTATCTCGATGAGCGGAGTTAACGGGGAAACAAGCTCAAGCACGCGAAGGGGAGCCGCGCTCAAAGATCCAGGCGCTCCCAGATCGCCATCGCTGCGTCCACGTCGAGTTCCCAGCGGGAATCGGGAGCGGGCGATTCTTCGCAATCCAGAACGGCAAAGAGATGCATTTTGGCCAGTGCATAGCTCTCGCGCGAGGAGATTGCGGAGAGCGTCCGTGCACGCGCGCCGGCCAAGGTACCCTCCGGGATCAGGACCGTCACCCGCCGCTCCGCCCGGCTTCCGGGTTGCAGCGTGAAGACGTACGCTAGCCCGGCGTTGGGCTCCTCTTCGCGGCGATGGCCTTCGTAGTAGTAAGACCAGCTAAACCCCGTATCCGCCTGGTAGGTTTTGAGGCGGCGAACCGGGGGAACCCCGCGAAGGGCTTCGGGCGCGGGCTCGCGCTTCCCCCGCACCTCTGGAGTCAACATTTGGAGCAGCCGCTTGATCACGCCTTCACGTTACCAGAGGCTGCGCTTTCGAATCACCCGCGTGGGCGGCTAGCCGATCGAGAAGGTCCTGCCCCGATGGAACCCGCAAAGGATCTGGAAGAGGCGATGAGCGATCAACTCATGGAGCGTGAACAACTCCTTGTTCGCCTTGAAGATCTCATCGGCATCGAGCGAGCCCTTGAGTCCGCCCCCCGCCTTCAATGCGGCAGCGGCCTCATTGATGATGGGGTCTTCCATCGCTTCTCCCGCCATCTCCCACAGCGAAATGAAGCGGTCGACGGCCGTGGGCAGACTCACCGCGAAGACGCCCCAGTTGGATGTCGTCCGCGGAGGCTTGTAGTCCAGGTTAAACGGCCCGTTGTAGCCGTGGCTGCGCAAGAGCACAAGCACGTTGAGCCAATCGAGGGGATTCACCAGACCGATCGCGAGATCCACATCATGCTTCAGCCGGTAGCCGTCGTTGATGTCGAAGTGGAAGAGCTTTCCCTTGATCAGCGCGCGCGCCAGGGCCGCGCGCACGGAGGAGCCCCACATCAACTCGTGCAGATACTCCGGATTCAGACCCACCATTTCCGGATGGGTGAGGAGCCCGGAATCGATGAACGCCATCATCGCATCCGACGTGGGCAGCAAGATCTCGGCTTGCGGCTCGAATGGCTTCGCTTCCAGGCAATGCTTCAGCGTCTTGCGCCTGCGCCGCCTGGCCTCCTTGATATCCGCTTCGCAAGCCGCGTTCAGCCCTTCGGCATACCACCGCAGCGTCTCCGTCTCCTCCACGGCGCCCGGGACCATATAGCCGAGAGAACCCGGCCAATACACCGCATAGCCGGCGCCCAGTTCGTGGCCCAGCTTCACCGTGTTCACCAGCCGCCACTTCGCATACTCGCGCACTTCCGGCGACTCGCTGGCCGGGCTTGTGGACCACACCGCGTGGTGGAAGGTCTCCGCAGTCACCATGGAGCATTCCACGCCATGTTTCTTGAGTGAGGCTTTCAGCTTCTCGACGATCTCAGCCTGCTTCTCCGTGCCCAGCGCCTTGGTGGGAATCACGTCCGTATCGTGGGTTGACCAAGTGCGAATACCCAGCTTGCCGTATTGCTCGATGACTTTCTCAAAGGAAACCGGCTTGCGCGTCGGCGCATGAAAGAGCGCGTGCCCCTCGTAGGCGGCCGCCCATTGCGGGCCGGTGAGGAAGTACTTCCGCCGCTGTTCTGGTGTATACGCGCCGCCACACATGGCCGCCAGGCGGCCGACCAGCGCTTGTTGTTTCTCTGGGGGGATGGGTACACTCATGAATCGATCTCCGAAGAGCCATCCTATTACGGAGTGCACCCGAAAGGCGAATTTACACGCCGGGAGATTGGCCTAACGCAGACCCATCTGCTGCAACTGGACTTGCGCCTTGGCGGCGTATTCATTGTTTGGGAAGCGCTTGATCAGGCTTCGAAACTCCGTCGCGCCTTTCGTGCGATCCCCCATCTTCACGAGGGTCATTCCCTTCATGTACAGGCCAAGCGCGGTCATATCGTTTTCCGGGAAGCGTTCGAGCAAGGCATCGAACGCTTCGAGCGCCTTCTGGTAATCCTTGCGGATATAGTGGACCTCGCCAATCTGGTATTGCGCGTTTGGCGCCGACGCGGACCCTGGGAACGTGCGGACGTACTCCTCGAATTCCTGGACCGCGAGGTCGAAGTTTCCGCGCGATTTGTCGCGTTTCGCGTTCTCAAAAAGCGTACTGGCAGAAACTCCCGGCGCGCCACCTTGCGCGGACGGGCCCAGTGCCGGTGAAGTCGCCGTGTTGCTTGCAGCGCCGGCGCCCGGGGGTGGCGGGGGCATCGTGTTCACCGCCGCGGAGACGTCGGTAAGCGTGCGTTCCATTGCCGTCATCCGCTGAGAAACATCGGCCATTGTCTGGCGGAGGTATTTCATCTCGTTCGATAGCTGGTCTACTTTGCTATTGAGATTCGCCAACGGCGTACCCATGGAGCCTTGCATCTCGCGGACTCGCTCCTTGAGCGTGGAATCCATCATGGTCACGGCCGTATTCTGGCTGCTGGCGTTATCCAGGCTCTTCTGCGCGAGAACGGTCAGGTTCTCCAACTTTTCGTCGAACGTCCGCTGGAGCACGCGCACCGAATCCTGAAGCAGCAGGATGTCACGCTGGAGTTCGGCGATTTCCCTCTTCTGCGCGAACAGCATGGATGGCGAAATTAGAAGCAGGCATACAAGGACGGTCTTCATCACGTGAGCACTCTCCGAGGAAATAAGAAAGCCGGCGCGGCTAGTCTATCAGACGACGTAGCCGGCCGGCCTTGTTACCTAAAAAGCATCCCCGCTTGGGCGGAAGCGCTTAGTTGCCCGT
>JADYZL010000066.1 GCA_020853155.1 Bryobacterales bacterium | reverse complement strand
CTTCACGAGTTGCCGGACGGGCTTTCCGAGAGCCGTGGCGGCATTGAAAATCCGGGCGCCGTCGAGGTGTACCTTCAGGCCGAGCGCGTGCGCTTCCTCGCAAATCTCCTCCACCACTTCGATGGGTGAAACGATTCCACCCGCCATATTGTGGGTGTTCTCCAGGCAAATCAGGCTCGTGTGCGTGTTGTGCGGCGACCCTTTCCGAATGGCAGTGCGAATCTGCTCCCATCGCAACACGCCGTCCGGCGCGGGAACATGCCGGGCGAAGACCCCTGAGAACCACGCCGACATCGAAAGTTCATAGTCGAGCACGTGCGCATGGGATTCGCAGACGATTTCTTCGCCATGCCGCGTGTGGAGTTTCACGCCGATCGTGTTGCCCATGACGCCGGAAGGCACAAAGAGCGCCGCCTGCTTATCGAGCAACTCCGCCGCGCGCCATTCGAGTTTGCGGATGGTGGGGTCCTCGCCATAGACGTCGTCCCCCACCTCGGCTTCGGCCATTGCCTGGCGCATCGCCTGCGTGGGTCGCGTGACGGTGTCGCTGCGCAGGTCAATCCACGCCGCTGGCCGATCGGTTGCGGCTGGATACTCAGAGGCCGGGCCGGGTACTTCACTCATGGAAAATCCTTTGGAGATCCCAGCGTATCGCACCTGCGGCGCGCCTCGGATGAGCTACGGGCGCTGCCCCTCCTGGAGGCGCTGCAACCCGGCAGCCCGCGGGGTTGCATGGATCGTGAAGCGAAGAAAAGCGCATCTTTTGGGTGAGTTGCCGAATCTTGCCAGAGAGGATGGCTTAGCCTTCCCTGAAGGAGAAAACCCAGATGAAACGATTGGCAAGCGCGCGCTGGAAGGGCGATTTGAAGACTGGCAACGGTGTCATGTCCACTGAGACGAAAACCCTGAATGAGGCGCCTTACTCGTTCCACACCCGCTTTGAGGAAGGGAACGGTACGAATCCGGAAGAACTGTTGGCTGCCGCTCACGCGGGATGCTTTTCCATGGCCCTTTCGCTTACCCTTGCCGGAGAAGGGCTGACCGCCGAAGAGATCAACACGACGTGTACGGTCACCATCGAGAGAGGAGAAGGGGGCTTCGAGATCACGGGAAGCCACTTGGTTCTCCGCGCGAAGATTCCCGGAGCGGATAAGGCTGCGTTTGAACGCGCGGCGCAAGCGGCCAAGGGGGGATGCCCCGTCTCGAAACTTTACAAGACCAACATCACGCTGGATGCCACGCTGGAGAGTTAGGGGTTTCGCGAACCTTTGCGGATTTGCGCCGGGGCATTAGCCCCCGGCACATTCCTTTTCCAGCGCGAGCACTTTTGCCAACCTTCGCAGGTGCCGTTCCGCACCAGAAAACCGGGCATCGAGGAAGGTTTCGAGCAATTGCCAGACGAGTTCGAACCCCATGGTGCGCCCGCCCATGCAGACGACATTCAAGTTGTCGTGTTCCACTCCCTGCCGGGCCGAATACGCATCCTCTATGAGGCACGCCCGCACGCCCCGCACTTTGTTTGCCGCGATGCAAGCGCCGATGCCGCTGCCGCACAGCGCGATCCCGCGCTCCACCTCGCCTCGCGAAACCGCTTGAGACATCGGGATTACAAAATCGGGATAGTCGTCATCGGGGTCGATCGCGTGCGCGCCGAAATCCACAACCTCGTGGCCGAGGGCGCGCAGACGCTTCGACATTTCCGTCTTTAGCTCGAAACCTCCATGGTCGGCGGCAATGCCCAGTTTCATGCAATCCTCCCTATTCCGGAATCCGGGTGGAGCCCTACTTCCAGAATGCCACGAATCCCGCGGCCGGCTTGCCTACGCGCGCGACTTCGCATCGTCCCGGAATAGGGCTAGCAAAGCCACAACCAACAAGGTGGAGATCAGCGCCATGATCGCGAACACGGGGTTCCAGTTCACAACGGAGTCCCTGGTGTAGCGTTGGATCAGTTCGACGCTGCCGAACGTGCCGATCAGCATTCCCACGCCAAAGCAGATCAGCACGATCAACCCCTGTGCCTGGGCGCGCACTTCCGGCGGCGCCTTCTTATCCACGTAAACCTGGCCCCCCACGAAGAAGAAACCAAAGATGATTCCATGCACCAGAATCGCAATGTAGTAAAGGTATTCCTGGTTGCCCGCCACGCCTCCCCAAAGCGCGAAGTAGCGGATCGCCAACGCGCACAACCCGCCGATCATGGTCCACTTGACGCCCCAGCGCGTGAGCGCGAGCGGCACCAGCACCATCAGGAAAATTTCCACGAGCTGCCCGAGGTTCATGGTTGCCGTTACCTGGCGGAATCCCTGGCTTTCGAAGAATTGCGAACCCAGCGAGAAGTAGAGCGTGAAGGGGATCATCGTCAGCAAGGAGATGAGGATAAAGGTCGCGAAATTGCGGTCTTTCAACAGCGTGAGCGCGCGCAACCCGAGCGCATCCACCATCGATGCCTTCTGGCCTTTGGCGGGTGGCGGGGTATTGGGGAGTGTCAGATTCAAGAGTGCCGCAAGCAGTGCCGTGGCCGCGCCGCAATAGAGCGGAATCGCCGTGCCGTCGATGGCTACGCCAAACATATTCGTCGCAGCTATCAGACTGAACGCCGCGCTCGCCACCCATCCGATGGAGCCGAAGACCCGGATCTGCGGGAACTTCTCCGGTGGATAGTTCGCCATGGCGATGGCATTCGTAAGGCTCCAGGTGGGCATGTAGAAGCACATTCCCAGCAGCAGGACGACGAAGATCCAATCGGGATGCGTCTCGCGAGCGCCCAGGAAGAAAAATAGGGCGCAGCCGAGATTCAGGACCGTCAACACGCGTTGGCTGGCGAAATGGCGATCCGCCACCATGCAAATCAGAGGCGAAGCCAGGCAACCGAGCGGCATCACGCTCAGAATCCAGGCCTGATAGCTTGCCGAAACCTCCATGTTCTTGAGATACGCCGCCATGGGCACCCACCACACGGCAAACATCATGTATTGCAGGAACATCATCACACTCAGCCGGAGTTTGACGCCGGGGGCGGCCGTACTCATGTTTCGCTCCTATCAATCCCTTCGAAGCTTGCATTCCAGCGGCAAGCCATCCGACGATCTTAGCGATTCCCGGTGCATCCGTCTATAAAAGCGACAATTTTCTCGGAATATCGCTCGTTCGTGGAGCTCGCGAACGGGATCGGCCGAGGAGGCAAACAAAAAAGCTCCGGAACCAAGAGATGGCTCCGGAGCTCTAAGAAACGATCGCTGCACAGAATTTGAGATCGAAGACCGAGCGTGTTTACAGGACCTCTTCGCTCCAGTTCTCGAGTACCGATTTCACACGCTGGCAGAACTGGTCGGCCAGCGCTCCATCGATCAGCCGGTGGTCGAAGGTCAGCGCCAGGTAGGCCATGTCGCGAATGGCGATGGCATCGTCGATGACGACCACCTGCTTTTCCACGGCGCCAACGCCCAGAATGGCCACTTGCGGCTGATTGATCACCGGCGTCGCGAACAGGCTTCCGTAACTGCCGAAATTGGTGATGCTGAAGGTGCCACCCTGCACTTCATCGGGCTTCAACTGCTTGGAGCGGGCGCGATTGGCCAGATCCGCAATCGAACGCTGCAGGCCGAGCACGTTCTTTTCATCGGCATTCTTGATCACGGGCACGATCAACCCGTTCTCCAGTGCCACCGCGATGCCGATATTCACTTCGTTGTGATAGAGCACGTTCGTGCCCTGAATAGAGGCGTTCACGATGGGGAACGCGCGGAGCGCCTCGGCCGCGGCGCGGGTGATGAAGGGGAGGAACGTGAGGGAAAAGCCGTACCGCTCTTTCACGGCGTTCTTGCGGGAATTCCGCATCTTGGCCACCTTGGTCATGTCCACCCGGTGGACGGTGGTGACATGCGCGGAGGTCTGCTTCGAAAGCACCATGTGTTCGGCAATCTTCTGCCGCATGGTGCTCATGGATTCGACGCGCACTTTCGCGCCTTCCGCGGGCGCAACCGGCGCGACGTCCGCCGAGGAGAGGGCTGGAGCGGCTGCCAATGGAGCAACCGGCGCAGGGGCCGGTGCGGGCGCCGTTGCGATTACAGGCGCGGCCACGGGCGCGGGAGCCGATGCCTGCGCGCCCCGTGCGAGATAGCTTTCCACATCCGCCTTGGTGATCCGTCCACCCGCGCCCGTGCCCGGGATCGCGGAGAGATCGAGATTATTCTCGCGAGCCATCCGGCGTACCAGCGGAGAGATGGGGCCGAGGTCCTCGGATGCCAAAACGGGTGCGGGTGCGGGTTCGGGCGCCTTCGCCGCAGGTTCTGGCGCCGCAACCGGTGCAGCCGCGACGGGCGCGGGTTCGGCCTTGGCCGCCGGCGCAGGCGCGCCGCTCCCCGATGCACCATCGTCAATCCGCCCAACCACCGTGTTGATTTGCACCGTGGCTCCAGCTTCCACCAGGACTTCCCTGAGTACGCCGGCGGCGGGAGAAGGAATCTCTGTATCCACTTTGTCGGTGGATATCTCAAACAGGGGTTCATCCCGCGCCACCGTGTCGCCGGGTTGCTTCAACCAGCGGGTTAATGTCCCTTCGACAATGCTTTCGCCCATTTGGGGCATCAAAACGTCGGTCATCTTCGCTTCTCCCTCTCGTTTCCGGCTGGTTCGGGATGCCGTCTTCCGCTATTTGATCACGGCATGGCAGCCGTTGTGACAAAATCTACCGAATCGAACGCAAACACTTCCCCAAATGTACGGGCGATCCGGGCGATGACGTCTTCCCGCGTGGCTTCGATCCCCAATTCCTGCATCGACGTCACCGGCAGGCTGAGCCCGCAAGGCACAATATAACGAAAGTAACTCAAATCCGGCGTATGGTTAAGCGCGAATCCGTGGGAACTCACCCAGCGGCTGATGTGGATGCCGATGGCTGCCACCTTCGCCCCATTCACCCAAACCCCCGTCATACCCGGCTCTCGCACGGCGTTGATCCCATAGGAGGCCATCACCCCGATTAGCCCCTCTTCCACCGCCCTCACGTATGCCACCACGTCCTTCTTCCACCCGTGAAGGTCGAAGATGGGGTAGCCCACAATCTGCCCCGGGCCGTGGTACGTCACATCGCCGCCCCGGTTCGTTTCGTAATAGCCGATACCCGCTTTCGCGAGAATCTCCGGCGGTGCGAGCAGGTTCGATTCCTTCCCGTTCCGCCCCATTGTTACCACATGGGGATGCTCCACCAGAAGCAGCGTGTCCACCCCCAGCCCTTCCTTCCGGCGCAGAACGTATTCCTGCTGCAGGTTGTACGCCCGCAGCCAATCTATCCGCCCGAGGTCGAGCACTTCCAGCTTACGCATTGATCGGCATGCCATGCACGGCGTGAAACGCCTCGCCAACGGCCTCATAGAGGGTCGGATGGGCGTGGATCACGTTCATCATCGTCTCAACCGTGGCTTCCGCATCCATGGCGGTCACCGCTTCCGCAATCAGTTCATAAGCCAGCGGCCCGATGATATGCACACCGAGGATTTCGCCGTACTTTGCGTCGCTCACGACTTTCACGAAGCCGTCGGGCTGTCCCATGATCTTCGCCTTGCTGTTCGCGATGAAGGGGAACTTGCCCACCTTGACGTCGTAGCCCTTGCTCTTCGCTTCCGCCTCGGTGAGGCCCACGCTCCCGATGCCCGGCTCCGTGTAAGTGGCATTGGGAATCCGATCGGCCCGAATCGGTGTTACCGGTTTCCCGGCAATACGGCCCACCGCGACTACCGCCTCCATCGTTCCGGCATGCGCCAGTTGAGGGTAACCCGCGATGATGTCGCCCACCGCGTAGAGGCCCGGCTCGCCGGTTTCCATATAGCCGTTCACCTTTACGAAACCGCGGTCCAATTCCACCCTGGTATTCTCGAAACCGATGTTCTCCGTGTTTGGACGCCGGCCAACGGCCACGAGCAGCTTGTCGTATTCGAGCGTTTCCTTCTTGCCGTTGGCGTACTCGGCCTCAAATTTGACGCCTTTTTTCGTGCGTGTGATGCCCGCGAGCTTGCAGCCGACCTCGACGCGCACGCCTTGCTTCTTGAAGACGCGAAGCATCTCCTTCGAAACCTCCTCGTCCTCCTTCGCCACGACGCTGGGCAGCATCTCAAAGACGGCAACCTCCGTTCCAAACCGGTTGAACATGGAGGCGAATTCCATCCCAACCGCGCCCGCCCCCACAACCGCGAGGCTCTTGGGCACTTCACGCAGGTTCAGGATCTCGATGTTGGTAAGAATCTTCTCGGCGTCCGGCTCAAGGCCAGGCAGCATTCGCGCTTCGGAGCCGGTGGCGACAATGATCGCCTTCGCCTCCAGAGATCTCTTGCTGCCATCGTCCGCCGTGACCTCAACTTTGCCCTTGCCGAGCAAGCGGCCGTAACCCTTAATCACCTCGGCCTTATTCTTCTTCATGAGGTAGTCAACGCCCTTGGCGTTCTTATCTACCACGTCATTCTTGATGTCCACCATCTTCGAATAATTGAGCTTGGGGTTCTCCACGATGACGCCCAACTCGGCCGCATGGCGGAAATGGTTCCAAACCTCAGCCGAGTGGAGCAACGCCTTCGTGGGCACGCATCCCACGTGCAGACAGGTTCCCCCGAGCTTCGGACGCTTTTCGATGATGGCGGTCTTGAGGCCATATTGTCCCGCCCGGACCGCCGCCGGGTACCCGGCGGGGCCGCTTCCAATGATGATCAGGTCGTAAGACATCGTTCTTAGTGTAACATCGACATCTCGGTTAACTGACTTAGGATAAACGAGTTTGCGACATAGAAATCACACTCTGAGAGCATTTGCTTACAGAAGACGCTTGACGTGCTGTGCGGATCTTGTAGAATCAAGCAGTTGCCAACTCCGGGGTGCGTCTGTCCTTTGATTCGCCCGAGGAATTCCGTTTGATCGAATGATTGGGCCGCTTGATTCCGGCGCGAATCTGCGTAGTACTCGAAGCGGAAAAAGAATTTGGCCCGGTTGTGCCCCTCGGAGGGCAGCAAAATCGCGTATGATTACGCGATAAGGTCTGTACGCTGTTTTTTGACGGGGTATGAGGGCTTAGCGCGAATCGGTGAGGCAGGTTTCAGGCGCCGGATGCGCACTTCCGCGGGGAACAAGCCGGGGAAGTGAGGGAGTGAGCGGAACATTATGATCGGCCAGATGCTGGGGCATTACGAGATCACTGGCAAGATCGGCAAAGGCGGGATGGGCATTGTCTATCGCGCCGTCGACACGCTAATCGGCAGAGATGTTGCGCTAAAGACGATTCTGCTAAAGGAAATCGAAGACCCCAACGAACGCCAGTTTCTCAAAGAACGTCTGTTTCGCGAAGCGAAGTCCGCCGGTATCCTCTCCCATCCGAATATCGTTACCGTCTTCCAGATTGGCGAACAGGATGGCCTCACCTACATCGCAATGGAATTTGTGGACGGCCCCAATCTGGCGGAATTGTTGAACCGTCCGGAGAGGCCGACGATCGAAACGCTGGTGAGCATCCTCGATCAATCGGCGGCGGCGCTCGACTATGCGCACAGCCGCGGAGTGGTGCATCGCGACATCAAGCCGGGCAACATCATTGTACGTACCGATGGCGTAGCGAAGATTGCGGATTTCGGTGTCGCGAAGATTTCGAGCCAAAGCGTCACGCGCACGGGAATGACGCTTGGCACTCCGCATTACATGTCGCCGGAACAGTTCCACGGGCGCACGATTGATGGCAGGTCCGATCAGTATTCGCTTGCGGTGATGGTGTATGAGATCTTCACGGGCAAGAAGCCGTTCACCGCGGATTCTATTACAGGACTAATGTATAAGATCCTGCACGAGAAGCCGAATCCGCGGCGCGACAATCCCGATCTCAGCGGAGATACGGAAGCCGTCCTTTGCAAGGCGTTATCAAAGGATCCGGATGAGCGATATCCCACTTGCACGGAATTCATCTCGCAACTTCGAGACGTCAGCGGAGTGAAGCTGAAGCACCTTCCATTTGAAAGTCACTCGCGGACGCCGGCGGCGGGAACCAGCGCGCAGTTCAGTTCAACCCCGCATGCAGCGCCCTACCACACGCCTCAGCCTACGCCAGCGGGCGCGAGGCCGCCGGAGAAAGAGACACCCCATATCCCGGTTTCGACGCCTTCCTCCGGGTTGCCTTCCACCGGGATGATGCCTCCACCGCCTCCCGTGCCTCCCTCGCAAGCCTGGAATTTTCGTTCACCCGAGGCGGGCGCGGCGCTCGAAGATACTCCTACTCCAGCGCCTCCGCCGGCAGCGAGCGCCAGCCATCCTCCCATTCCCGAGGCGCCCACGCCGGGGACAGGTGCGCCCGGCTCCGGAGCCCTGAGCAGCGGCGTAAGCGTGGGGATCAATTTGCCTCCCCCGCCCGCGCCGCAAATGCCGCTTGTGCCCGCGGCCTCCTCGGGCGATAAGCGCGGCGCTACTCCAAGTTCGAAGGGGCCACCGGTCAATGCAGCGAAAGGCAAAGCTGCCAAGAGCGCGCCCACTCCCAATGCGGCTTCCGCGGCCACAGCGGCAAAGCCCAAGGGGAAGACGCCGATCTTCGTTGTCGCTGGCGCAGTCGTGCTGCTGTTGATTGCTGTTGGGATCGTGATCTACGTTCTTGGCAGCCGATCTCAAAGTGCAGCGCCTCCCGAAGTCTCGACGGCGCCACCTGCGGAGAGTTCGCCGCACACGAGCGTCGAGAATCCCACACCCCCGGTAACCCCACCCGTGGAGAGTGCGGAAACGGCAACTCCCAATGCGGAAGTGCCGGTGCCGGGCGCGGAGACCTCCCCGGCTACAACCACGCCTGGCACGTCGCAAGCGCCGCCGGCAATTGCCAGTTTCGTGGCGGAGCCCGCGACGATCACTGAAGGAGAATCCACCACCCTTCGCTGGAATACCTCGCAAACGACTCTGATT
>JADYZL010000065.1 GCA_020853155.1 Bryobacterales bacterium | reverse complement strand
GCCGCCGCGCCGGCTTCTGCCGCCTCATGAAGGCGTTTGCGTTCCTCCTCCCGCCGCCGCTCGAGTTCGGTTCGCCAGGCCTCAGCCACGGGAACCGCAACGGGCGTCACCAACACATCCGCACCCGCCTGATGCAGCGCGATTGCCGCATCCAGCGTCAGATCTGAAGCCTGCACCGCAATACCGAGTTTGCCCTTGGCATGGTGCGCCACATAACGCGCCACACCTGCCATGCGCTCTGCATTGCCCGTCCGGAACGCCAGTTCCATCACGTCCACCGAGGTACGTTTTGCGAGCCGGATCCCGATCAGAATGTGATCCTGTTGCACCTCATCCACTTCAAAGACGGCCCGCAGCCGCGCCCCCGCCTCCCGGCAATGTTCCGCCATTTGCAGGAGCTCCGATTCCAGATAAAGAAACTTCCGGGAAACGAGCTTGCCGAGATTCATCGTCAGCGCCAGTTCCTGCGCGCCACGGCGCAGCACGTCGCGTGCTTCATAGAGCCGTGCCGCCGTGGTGGAGCTGCCTCCGGGATAGCCTGTCATGGCCGTCAGCTTCACTCCGGAGCCGGAGATCCACCCCTTCGCCAGGTCGAGATCGGAAGGGCGTACGAGAACGGCTCCCACGCCGTTCGCAACGGCCGCGCGGCATCCTTGATAGACCGCCTCTTCCGTGAGCGCCGCGCCGGCAAGGGAAAGCGACAGCCGCGATGCCAGGTCTTCGAAATGCGTGAATTCCGGACGCAAAGGTTGGCCAGTCTCGTCCAACGCCACTCCCGATGTTTCTGATTTCCCGTCAATCATGTTCTCATCGCCCAACGTACCACGGGATTCTTCGCGGGCTAATCCCCGCCCGCCCGCCGCGAATGCGCCGGCCCCCGGAACACGGCATTCAGCAGCAACAGATTGTTGCCGTCCATTTGGGCGCGGAAAGCGGGGTCCGCGACAAAACCGATGACGTTGCCGCGGCCCACGGTCTGGCTCACCAGGAAGGGTTTGAAGGCAAGTTGCTTGCGCAGACGATCCCACAGGTAGCCGCTCTCGAATACTTTGCCGGGCGTTTCGAGATAACCGGCGTTAACCCCCTCGTCCAAAGTCAACGGGGCGTAGATCGTCCTGCCGGAATAGAGGATATTTACGCCGCGTTCGCAGCCCACGGTGAGCCAGTGGTCTGTATCGACCTTCCCACGCAGCAGCACCCCCAGCACGTCGCCCGTCTCCTCGCCGGAGTCTCCGATGAATTCGAGATACTCCTTCTCCGTGCTGAGCGTGGAGCCATCCACTTTGCCGGATTTATCCGCTGCGCCTTCTTTCTCGTTGGAGTCCGGGCTCTCCGTGGCTTCCCGCTCCTGCTTGAGGCTCAGCAATCCAATCGCGCTGCCTCTCAAATAGTCGAGCGCCCCGCCAACGCCCACCAGGGTTCCGCCATCCCGCACGAAGCGCTTGAGATTCTCCGCGCCACCGGTTCCGAGAACCCGCGTGTAGCCGGAGGCGGAGCCCGGGGGCAGAATCAGCGTGTGGTAGCGCGAGAGATCGGCGCGCGCCATGCTATCCGCACGAATGATGGTGACCGGATAGCCGAACTGCCGTTCCAACACGAACCGCATCGCACCGGCGGAATTCGAGGAGGTGGGCTCGCCCCAAAGCATCGCCACATTCGCTCTTGGGATAATGCGGGCAAAGGCGCTCCCGAAGTTGATGCCCGCGTCTACCCAGCCAGAGGAGGTGGCCACCGCTTCGGCCCCGCTTTCGCGAGCCAGCCCCGCAACGGTTTCCGCGAGATTCGCGGGATTCTCCGCCACGCGGAGCACCAGGGTGCCGCGTGGATACGTGCGCCCGTTCTGAACCGCCTCCTTGTCGAGCCCCAGCACCGTGAGGTTGCTCCGCAGCGCGGCAGTGAGGAAGCGCCCCGCCGCCGTCGTTCCCCACGGGACGAGATAGGCAATGGGAGAGGGTGCGGGGGATACCTGCCCCTGGGGCTGCATGTCCTCGTTCCAATCTTCGAACTCGCCCGGCGAAGCAATGCCGGCGGGAACGGCCTCCACGTTAAACATCAAGGGCAGTGACCAGGCGGTGACGTCGTAAATCTCGTCGCCCAGGTTCTTGGAGCGGCGCCGGTCCTGCTCGCGCAGAAATGCATCGTCCATCGCGACCTGTTTTTCCAGGAGCACGCGGGCCATGCGCGCGCCCGGTTGTGAGAGCGGCACGACGTAACTTCCCTCCGGATACTGGCGCGTCCCATTGCGAAACGGCGTCTTGGCCCGCTTCACTTCAAGGCCGTGGAATCGCAGTACGGATGCGAGTTTATCGACAGTGGAAACATCACCCTCCCGCGGAAGAATATAGTCCTTGACCGCGCCCTTGCGGCCCTCGTCGATAGCCGTCCGGCAGTAATCGTAAAACTGGGTCAGAAGTTCGCCGCGTCTATCCGCCGTCGTCTCCGCCGTCGCGAGCGATGTCAGGAAATGGCCTTCCACCGTATCGCGGAAGGTGAACTCGCTTCCGCCGCTCGTCCGCGCGAGCAACCCGCGCGAGGAGCGCTGTTCGTAGGTCATCGCGATCGAGCCCAGGTAGGCGGGCCAGCTTGCCCCGTAACCGGGGTAGAAGGCATCGAAGACTTCCCTCGTGAAGTAATTGAACCCGGCGCGGTCAAAGTACGCGGCGTTGTTCTTCCCAAACCAGTCGAGGCTGGTGCGTTGGTGCGGCACGAGCCAGGGGTTATAAGGAACCGCTTCCGGCGCAAAATAGTAGGTGGAATCGGAGCCCATCTCGTGAAGATCCACGAACACCTGGGGCAGCCATTCCCGCAACTGGCGAATCCGAGCGCGGGATTCAGGCTGCGTGGCCGTCAACCAATCCCGATTCAGATCGAAGAGGTAGTGGTTGGTGCGGCCGCGAGGCCACGGCTCGTCGCGTTCGGCGGAGATCGGGCTGGCATCGGGCTGTAGACCCAGCGCCTGCTCAAAGTTGGAGATCCAGCGCTGCCGGCCATCGGGGTTCTGAATGGGATCAAGGATGAGCAGGACATTCTCGCGAATCTTGTTCACCACCGGGTCGTTCTGCGCGGCCAGCATGTGATACGCCATGGCGATCGCGGCATCGGAGGGTGAGATTTCGTTGCCATGTACGGAATAGGCGAGACAGAGGATCGCCGGCAGATCCGCGATGAGCGCCTTCGCTTCCGCTTCGTTTGTCTTGCGGGGGTCGCCGAGCCGCTGCATCCCGGCGCGGATCTCCGCGAGGCGAGCGATATTGGCTTCGGAACCGATGTAGGCAAATACCAGTTCCCGGCCTTCCCAGCTCTTGCCGATGCTTTCCACCTTGATGCGTCTGGACGCCCCTTCAAGCGCGCGCAGATACCGGATGAGATCGGCGGGTGTGGTGATCTTCTCTCCTGAGGCATGGCCGAGCACTTGCTGGATGTTGGGGATGGATGGGTCGTACGTTGCGCCCTTGATGTATGGCAGCGCTTGCGCCCCGGCAGGGAGAAGCCCCAGGCATAGAACCATTCCCAGGCTCAATGCAGCGAAGAATCTGGACGGCAAATGCACGAATGCGACGGCTCGGCACGACATGAGTGATTCCTACAGGATGAATGTTCCTATACAGAATAGTGGAAAGCGTCCGATGGGTGCAGGAACGGGAAACGATGGGGCGGGGTGGACGGTTCCACCGGCATGCCCTTCCAAGCCGGGCGTGGATGCGGGCGGCTGAAGCCGTAAAAATTGCTTGTTCCTCTGCGTAGTTCCGCAGTTGCAAGTTTATATTCCCTTTCTTGTCAATCGCTTACAAAACATAATTTCGGAGTCGGTCCAATCCCGCCTCTATAGTCGTATCGAGTGAGCCCGGCGGGGGTGGCCGGGCGCGCTCTTGAGCTGCGCTGCCCCGTGCCACGGCACGTGCGGGCGGTGATCTGCTCGCCCTCATCCGGACCGCGCACGAGCACTTGGCGGGGCTCCTGCCGGTCCGGATTTGTGGCTCATCCCCACTCCCCCTGCCTTTCCGACTCCACGCCTCGCTTTCAAGCCCTTGTTGCACGATTTCTTTTCTGTTCCGCACATTTCCCAGCAACGGCATTGCCATGGAACACGAATTTGGACAGAGCGTGTCCAAACGTCTCCCGAACATTGGACACATTGGACACTCTGGACAACCTGGACACATTGGACAACCTGGACAACCTGGACAGATTGGACACATTGGACAAACCGCATTCGTTTTCCTCCGCTCCCGCGCACAGCTTGGCTCTGCCAGGACCCCGTTGTTCCCGCTCCTGAGATATCTTGGAGAAGACGTTACATTTTCGTCACGGCGTCGTATCGGAAGATCCCACTCCGATGGTTCGTCCGTTGGGTAGCATCACACTCGGAACAGCATGCGGCTCGAAGGTACGTTGCGGTCTTGGAACGAAGAGCGCGGGTTTGGATTCATCCACCCGCGCAACGGCGGCGAAGATGTTTTTGTGCATATCAGCGCCTTCCGCACGCGCGACATCCGGCCGGATTCGAATCAATTGGTTTCCTATGAGGTGGAGCCGGGACAGAACGGCAAGCTGCGCGCGCGCAACGTCGATCAGATTCTTCCCGCGGCGGCCACTGCGGCGGCCGTTCCGGAGCGCGTCGCCCGCCGCGATGCCTACGGCTGGCTGGCCCTGCTGCTTTTCATCTTTCTATATGCCGCCCTCGCAGTGAGCGGCAGGGTTTCCGATATCTTTGCCGCGATCTATGTGATTACGAGCGTCGTGACCATTGCCGTCTATGCCCTGGATAAGTATTCTTCCATCCGCGGCGGCTGGCGCGTGTCGGAGGCGATGCTCCTTTTCCTGGGCCTGATCGGCGGATGGCCGGGCGCGATCGTCGCGCAACAAGCCATCCGGCATAAGTCGAAGAAGCCGTCCTTCCGCCGCGCCTTTTGGGCCACGGTGGTGCTGAACGTCGCCGTCTTTATCTTTCTGAATTCGCCGTGGCGGCCGGGGCTGCCCATTTGAGCCCATCCGGACCACCCGCGACGACTTGATATTCTGGCTTCGGACCGACTTGCGTCCCCGGAGGAACCTGCCATGAGCTTCACACGCCGTTCCGTTCTCGCAAGCGTGACTGGCGCCGTCACGGCCTTCGGCCAGAATACCGGCGTCGCGCCCCTGCGGCTTGCCGTGGCGGGGCTGGTGCATGGCCACGCCGGCGGATTCCTCCGCCAGGTGCGCGCCCGCACGGACGTCGAACTCGTGGGCGTATCCGAAGCGAAGCCGGAGGTGCTCGCGAGCTACGGAACCCGGTTTCAGATTCCCGATGACCGCCGCTTCCGCTCCGTCGAGGAAATGCTCGCCAGTTCCAAGCCCGAAGCGATCGCCGCCTTCGGCAGCACCTTCGACCATCCCGATGTGGTCGAGGCCGCAGCCAAGGCGAGGCTGCCAGTGATGATGGAGAAGCCTCTCGCCGTCAGCCGGGAACACGCGGAGCGCATCCGGAATGCCGCCTCCGCCAGCGGCATCCCGGTGATTGTCAATTATGAGACCACCTGGTATCGCAGCCATGGCCTGCTCTACGAACTCATCCACCGCCGCAAAGCCGCCGGAGAGATCCGCAAGATGGTGGCAATGGACGGGCACGAGGGGCCGAAGGAGATCGGCACGGGCCCGGAGTTTTTCGAATGGCTCACCGATCCGGTGAAGAACGGCGCGGGCGCGCTCTTCGATTTCGGCTGCTACGGCGCCAATCTGATGACCTGGATGATGGATAACCAACGGCCCGCCGCTGTGACTGCCCGCACCCTGAGGATCAAGCCCGCGATCTACCCCAAGGTGGATGACGAAGCCACGATTCTCCTCGATTACCCGCGTGCGCAAGGCATCGTTCAGGCCTCCTGGAACTGGCCGTTCAGCCGCAAGGATTTCGAGGTCTACGGCGCAACCGGCTATGCCAACGCTTATGGCGGAAACACGCTGCGCGCCCGCATGAAGGGAGAGAAAGCGGAGACCGCGCCGGAACCTCCCGAACTCCCGGCACAGGAACGGGATTCCGTTTCCTATCTCGCCGCCATCGCGCGCGGCGCCCTCAAACCGGCTGGGTTGTCCTCGCTCGAAAACAACCTGATCGTCACGGAAATTCTGGTAGCGGCCCGCGAATCGGCAAGAACGGGGAAGACCGTGCTGCTGTAGCGGGCGGCGGCCCTACGAACTCGTCCGGAAGCGGCCTTCGTAGGCCCACAAGCCGAGAGCGGGGTTGGAGATATAGAAGATCTCCTCGCCATCCACGGTTTGGAAGCCCTCCTGGAGCTTGGTGATGTCGTACTTCTTCAACATCTCGCCCAGGTCCGCATAGGCAAAATTCACGCCCTCCACTTCCTCTTTGCTGAGATGTCCGGGGGCGTAGGTGATGCGGAAGCGGCCTTCCGAGGAGCCGTGAATCAGGTGCGCGGCGGCAGAGAGATTCGCGCTGAGATCCTCGTTCTCTTCGGTGAGGCGCAGCACCTCCGGCGTGCCGACGTAGCCATACTTGCGGATCAAGCCGTCAATCGTCCTGTCCTCGCCAAACTCTTTCACACCGGGCGCGAGAACGAGCAACTCGCCGCTGTCGGCCATGGCCATCCGGGTGCGGTAGACCGCCTTGTTGCCGAGCCACGTGCTCCGGAACTCCTTGGGGTCGAGAAGCACCACCGCTTTCCGGATCTCGCGGCCCATCATCCGGAAGTTAACCTTGAGGCTGAGTTCAGACGCCCGAAGGAAGCATTCTTCGTCGTCGCCGATGTAAAGCCCATGCGTCACCAGACGGCCTTCGTCGTTCATGGAGACCACCGTTTGGGCATACACGACGGGCAGGTGAGAGGCGAAATGGCTTGCCGCGTAATTAAGCACGCGCCGCACCGGCGTGTCGGCCCTGCCCATGATGCGCTCCATGCCGTAGACCGCGCCGAGGTAGTGGCTCTTGTTGATACCCTCCTTGCCGCCCGTGCCGACAAGGAGGTTCTTGTTGTAGTTCGCCATCCCGATCACTTCGTGCGGCACCACTTGGCCGGGGGAAAGGATCAGGTCGTGCCCGCCTTCGGCAACCAGCCGGTTCACCTGCGCGGGCCACTCGAAGTGGAGCTTCCCCTCCGATTGCTCATCGATAAACGTCGCCGGCACTTCTCCGAGCGTCACCACGCCTTCCCGCCAATCGTGAACGCGAATCAGGGATTTCGGCATGTCGCCGAACATCGTCTCCATCTCCGCCTCGCTCATCGCGAAGTGAGTCCCCAGCGCGGGCATCACATCGGTGAGCGCGTCGCCGTAGTATTGCCAGGCGCAGCGCGTGAGTTCGCCGGCCCGGGAGTGAAATCGCGTGATGTCGGGCGGCAGCGCCAGCACCTTGCGGCGCGTGCCCAGCTTGTCCAGCGCCTCGAAGAGTCCGGCGCGAAGATCATCGGCAGAAAGGTCCAGCTCCGGGGAACCGATGGCGTAATAGAGACTCATATACCTTCAGCTTATCCATTTCCCTGCTGTGGGATCGGGCCACACCATGCGGGAAAAATGCTGAGATACGATGCAGGGATGAGCAAACCCGAGTCTTCCCCCAGCGCCCGACAGTTTCCGGCCGTGTCCGCGTCTAAGAGCGATTGCAGCGGCCCGGATTGCTGCTCGCCGGGAGTGGACCGGCGAAGCTTCTTCCGGCTGGCAGGCTTTGGCGCGGCCAGCGCCGCCACCTTTCAACCACTGAGCGCCGCGCAACTCGATCAATCCAGGACCCGTGGCGTTCCAACGGAGACCTCCAGGCTGCTCCAGGATCCTGCCTGGCCAACGCTGCGAGCCTATGACCGTGAACATCTGGACCGGCTGGCGATGCCCATCGGCGGGGTGGGTACTGGCTGCCTCTCCCTCATGGGCAACGGCGCGCTCCGCGATTGGGAAGTCGTGAACCGCCCCGCCAAAGGCTTCACGCCGGTTACGTCGGGAGCGGCGCCGTTCTTCGCCATCTGGTACGACAACGGCGAGGCCCGCGCCGCCCGCGTCCTCGAAGGCCCCCTCCCTTCCGCGGGCTTCGAAGGGTCCCACGGCAGCGAGGACCCCACCCACAATCTCCCTCGCTTCTCGAATGCCGAATTCCTGGCGGCCTGGCCTCTCGGGCGCTTGGAATTGAGTGACCCGGCTCTGCCCCTGCGGGTTTCGCTCAAGGCGTTCAGCCCTTTTATCCCCACGGATGCGGATGCCAGCGGATGGCCGATGGCGGTGCTGCGCTATGAAGTCACGAACCTCTCCGCGACGCCTCTGCGCGTTTCTATCGCGGGAACACTCCCGAACTTTGTAGGCGCGGATGGATGGACGAGCGAACGCGATTGGAAGGGCGACCGATACCACACCGGCGCCATCGCCAACCGCAATCAACCCGCCTTCCGTTCACCCGGCGCCGAGGGTGTTTTCATGGATTCGGAAGGGGTTTCCGAGGATGCGGAAGCTTGGGGCAGCCTTGCTCTGGCCGCCCTCGGCGTCGAACCCGATGCCGGGAAGTTGAGCTTCCGCGGCGGCTGGACCGACAACCAATGGGGTGGAGCCATCCTGGACTTCTGGGACGATTTCACCGCCGATGGCATGCTGGACGAAAGGCCGTCTCGCGGCCCGGCCCCGGTTGCCTCCGTGGCCCATCTCGAATCGGTCCCCGCCGGCGCCACCGAGGCGTTTACTTTCGCCATTGCCTGGCATTTTCCGAACCGGTACGCGTGGAACGTCGCCGAAGAACGCCGCACCGGAGAGGACCTTATCGGCAATCACTACACCACGCGGTTCGCGGATGCCTGGGACGTGCTGCGCCGCGCCGCAGAGCGCCTGCCCGAGCTTGAGCGTCGTACCGTAGCCTTTGTAAGCGACTTCCTCTCTACGCCCTTGCCCGCCACCGTCAAGGAGGCAGCGCTCTTCAACGCCAGCACCCTGGTGACGCAAACCTGCTTCCGCACACCCGATGGGAATTTCTTTGGATGGGAGGGAACCGCGGATTCGAAAGGCTGCTGCCATGGCTCCTGCACGCACGTTTGGAACTACGAGCAAACCACGGCATTCCTGTTCGGGGACCTTTCGGCAAGAATGCGGGACGTGGAGTTCAACCACGCCACCGACGAGCGTGGACTGATGAGTTTTCGTGTACACCTGCCGCTCTCGCGCGCCAGGGAGTTCGGCAAACCGGCCGCGGATGGCCAGATGGGCTGCATCATGAAAGCCTACCGGGATTGGCAGCTTTCCGGCGAGACCGCCGCGCTCGAACGGATGTGGCCTTCGATAAAACGCGCTCTCGCTTTCTGCTGGATCAAGAAAGGTTGGGACGCCGACCGGGACGGCGTCATGGAGGGGGCCCAGCACAACACAATGGATGTCGAATACTACGGCCCGAATCCGCAGATGGGCTTCTGGTATTTGGGCGCGCTACGGGCCGCGGAGGAGATGGCAAAGCACCTCGGCGACGATGCGTTCGCGAGCAGTTGCCGGAGCCTCTTCGACCGGGGCAGCGCGTGGATTGACGCCAATCTCTTCAACGGCGAATACTATGTCCACCGTGTGGAACCCCCGGGAGACGCTTCGAAAGTGGCGCCCGAGCTACTGGTCGGCATGGGCGCCCGCGATCTCTCGAATCCTGACTTCCAACTCGCCACCGGCTGTCTCGTCGATCAACTGGCCGGTCAATACATGGCGCACCTTTGCGGGCTAGGCTATTTGGCGAAGCGGGAGAACATCCAGGCAACCTTGCGTTCCATTCTCAAGTACAACTACCGGGAGAGTCTGGCGAACCACTTCAATTCGATGCGTTCGTTTGCCTTGGGCAATGAGAAAGCGCTCTTGATGGCCGATTACCCGAAGGAGCGTCCCGCGCGCCCCTTTCCCTATTGGAGCGAAGTGATGACCGGGTTCGAATACACGGCTGCCGTCGGGATGCTGCAGGAAGAGATGACGGAGGAAGGGATCACCTGCATCTCGAATATCCGCGACCGTTACGACGGAAGAAAGCGCAGCCCCTTCGACGAAGCCGAGTGTGGCCATCACTATGCGCGCGCCATGGCGGCCTGGGCGGCTGTGCCGGCGCTCACCGGCTTCCATTACTCGGCGGTACAACGGGAAATGAAGCTCTCCGTAACCGAGGGGAAGCACTTCTTCTCAACGGGATATGCCTTCGGAACCTGCACCGTGACACGGGAGGGAAACGCTACCGCAATCTCGCTGGCCGTGCGGGAGGGAGAACTGCCGCTCGAGACCGTCCAGATCAATCGCGCGCGCTTCACCCGAGGCGGGAAACCCCCGATGCGGGCGGGCGAAGTCTGGAAGGCGGTTCTCGGGCCGCCGCCCTTGGCCGGCTAACGGCTTCCGGCGAGTCCGGGATATCCGCCCAGGCTGGGCGCTGTTCTTACGGCGCGGACGATCGCCTGCCCGACGGCCTCCGCGGCGGCCGCGCCCAATGCCATCATGCTGGCTTTCCGCGAGCCCGCGCTCACGGCAATCACCAGGTCCCCATCCACCATCGTGTGTGCGGGCGAAATGGCATTCGTCATCCCGATTTGCGACAGTTGCGCCAGCTTGCGGGCTTCCACGCCGTCGAGTGCTGCATTGGTGGCCACCACCACGAGGGTCGTATTCTCCCCCTTGGGGATAGCCGGCGCGAGCGAACCGGCTCCCGCCTCGCGCCGGCCCTCGATGAGCAGCTTGGCAGTGTTCGCGAACTCGGCGCTGCCTGGGCTTTTTCGCGCGCCGGCAATGATCCGCCCCGTCGTTGGGTCCTTGACGTCGCCATACGCGTTCACCGCTGCCAGGGCGCTCACCAGCACCCCGTCATGCTCGCCGCCGAGGGAGACCGTTGCCGAACCGATGCCCGATTTCATGGCGCAAGCCGCGCCCCGCGCCTTGCCCACGGTGGCGCCCGTCCCCGCTCCCACCGCGCCCTCAAGCACGGCATAGTCGGTCGCCGCCTCGCAAGCGAGCACGCCCATCTCCGCATCGGGGCGCACCGTGCTCTTGCCGATCCCCAGATCGTAGAGAATCGCGGCAGGCACGATGGGAACCAGCGCGTGTGAGGTCTTGAAGCCGATCCCTTTCCGTTCGAGGGAATTGCGCACTCCCGTGCCGGCGTCGAGCCCGAAGGCGCTGCCGCCCGCGAGGCAAATCGCGTGGATGCGCCCGGCGATGTGGCCTGGGTCCATCACGAAGAACTCCGCCGTGCCGGAAGCCGAACCGCGCACGTCGTAGCCCGCCACCGCCGGATCTCGAAACAACACCACCGTGCAGCCCGTCAATGCATCCAGGTTAGTGGCGTGCCCCACGCGAATGCCTGTAATATCGGTGAGCCCCTTCATTGCAGTCTCTTCCCTGCTGGATCGGAAGACGTTCGCTACTATGGTAAGAGTACCCTTTTTTGCGGAGAACTGACGCTTGCTGGATTTTCTAAAAGGCCCGGTTCAGGCGGTCCAGGACGTCTTTATCCTTGGCGGCAAGGCGATTGGCAATATCGTCCGCAGGCCCTTCTACTGGACGGACTTGTTCATCCAGATGGATATCATCGGCGTGGGCAGCCTGCCCATCGTCATTCTCACGGGCTTCTTCAGCGGGGCCGTGATGGCCCTGCAAATGTCGAATGCGCTCGCCACCTACGGCGCGAAGGAACAGACGGGCATGGTGGTTTCGATCACGCTCGTCCGCGAACTGGGTCCCGCGCTGACGGCGTTGATGGTGGCGGGCCGGAACGCATCGGGAATGGCCAGCGAACTCGGCTCCATGCGGGTGACGGAACAAATCGACGCCATGCGGGCGCTCGGCACGGACCCCATTCAGAAGCTGGTGACGCCCCGCATGCTGGCCACCGCTTTCACGCTCCCGCTGCTCACCGTGATCGCGGATTTCGTGGGCATCTTTGGCGGCTATCTGGTGGCGATCAGCACGCTGGGCATCACCGGGCCGCAGTTCTGGACGACCGCGTGGCAGGCGCTCGATTATTCCGATATCGCGCAGGGCTTGGTGAAGCCGTTTGTGTTCTCCTTCGCCATTTCGTTGATCGGTTGTTACTACGGGCTGAATACCACCGGCGGCACGCAAGGCGTGGGCCGCGCGACAACGCAGGCGGTGGTGGTGGCGTCCGTGCTGATCTTCGTTCTGACGTTCTTCATCACCAAGATCTTTGTGGGTAGGGTGTATTGAGCCATGGGGGAGCGCCGTCCCATCCTGGAGTTTGAGAATGTCACCGTGTCGTTCGCGGGAACGCCGGCGCTCGACAACCTCTCGTTCCTGGTGCGGGAGGGCGATTCCCGGATCATCCTGGGCGCCGCGGGGAGCGGCAAGAGCGTGCTGATG
>JADYZL010000064.1 GCA_020853155.1 Bryobacterales bacterium | reverse complement strand
ATCGATACCGCGTGCAAAGCGGCGAACGTCGAAGTGCTAGCCCGGGAAAAACTCGGCGGAGGCTATATCACCGTGGTCATCAAGGGCGATGTCGCCGCCGTCAGCGCCGCCATCGAGGCAGGCAAGGTCAAGGTGGAAGGCCTCGGCAAATTGATCGCCGCGCACGTGATTCCTAGCCCCACCAAGGCGGTCCTCTCACTGCTCCCGAAATAGGAGCGTTCTCCCTCTACCGCATCCCGGTTCCCGGTTCGTTCGATATCGATCCCACAACGAGAATTCCCCAAAGAACACCGCGCCGGTGGCTCCCAATCCGTCGCCAGAGCCAACTCGTGCAGATCACGGGAATTCGCACGAGCGGATTCCGTGCTCAAGAAATTCCAGGATTGCCCCACACATTCCCGTGCGTCTACCACGTGCGCCCTGCTATCGAGCAGCGGATCCTGCGGTATTCATTGAACCGGTGAACGATTGTTAATTCAATTAAGTTTCACTAATTATGATACTTTGGCTAGGTTTTTCCGTGATTAAACGATATAAATATGATGGTGAACATCGTCGAGTTTAGAGGCGGCGAGTCCATCAAAATTGCTTCAGGGAGGCCGAAATTATCATGAATCGGCGATTGCTATTTTCCCGGATCGGCGTATGGCTGTGCGCACTCGCGTTGTGCATCACGGCGATTGCCCAAGATCCACGCGGAACGATTGTCGGCACTGTAACCGACGCAACCGGCGCTGCCGTTATGGGCGCGGAAGTGCGTGCCACCAACAATGCAACCGGAGTCGTGGCGAGTGCCCGCACCAACGAGGCCGGCCGCTTTGCGCTGCCCTTCCAACTGGTGGGGATGTACACACTCTCCACGGAATTGCAGGGCTTCAAGCGATCCACGCGCGACGGCGTGCAGGTCCGCATCGGCGAAATCACGGAAATCAACATCTCTCTCCAAATCGGAGAGGTTACCGAAACCGTGGAAGTATCGGCGGCGGCTCCGGTGCTCGACACCACCACCCCATCTCTCGGCCAGGTGCTCGATGAGCGCCGGCTCGTGGAACTGCCGACGCTCGCCGGCAACCCGTTTGAACTTGCCCTGCTAACGCCTGGCGTGGTGAATGGAACGAACATGCGGGACCGCAAGCCGGCCTTCAACAACGGCAGCTCACAAGTTTCCACCGACGGCTCCGGCACCTACAACAATGAATTCCAGATCGATGGCGTCTCGAACACCTTCGCCGCCGGCGGTAATGCCCGCGTGGCCTTCAGCCCGCCGCAAACGGCCATCCAGGAGTTCAAGATGCAAACTTCCACGTACGACGCGAGCATCGGCCACACGCTCGGCTCGGTGATGAACGTCACTACCAAGAGCGGAACCAACCAGATTCATGGCGAACTGCACTGGTTCGTCCGCAACAACGCCTTTGACGCGCCGGATTTCTTCAGCAATGCCAGGGGCACGAAAGAGCCGGTGTATCAGGACAACCGCTATGGCGCCTCGGCTGGCGGGCCGGTCTTCATTCCCAAATACTACGACGGCCGCAATAAGACCTTCTGGTTCTATGCCTGGGAGGCCAACAAGTGGATCGTACCCGGTAATTTCACCGGCACTGTGCCAACGGACCTCCAGCGCAATGGAGACTTTTCAGACCTGCTAAATGTGGGAAGCATTTACCAGATTCACGACCCCGCAACGATTGCCGTGGCTCCGGGCGGACGCTTCAGCCGTCAGCCCGTGCCTAACAACATCATCCCGAAATCACGGCTGGACCCGGTCGGCATGAAGATCTTGAGCTTCTACCCCCTGTCCAATACGCTCGGGACGAAGGATTTCCGGAACAACTACTTCAATGGCAATCTGCGGTCGAAGGAAGACTATTACGTACACCTCGGCCGCGTGGATCACAACTTCAGCGAGAACTACCGTATCTTCTTCCGCTTCCACTACGACTTCTGGGAAGAAGATAAGAACGACTACTTCGACAACCGCGCAAGCGCGCTCATCCTGAACCGGATCAATCGCGGATTGGCGCTGGACCAAGTGATCGTATTCTCGCCGTCGCTGCTTCTGAACCTGCGCTACGGGCTCACCAACCAGGATTTCCCGGAGCACCGCGTTTCAAAGGGCATCGATCTCTCGACCCTGGGTTTCTCGAGCGCCCTGACCGGCCTCGTGGACAAATCCCTGGCGACCCTTCCCCGCACCACGCTTGGAGCGTATTCCGGGCTCGCCCCATGGGAAAGCGGCGACGGCACGCAATCCAGCATCACGCACATGTTGAGCGCGAATTTCACGAAGCTCTCGGGCGACCACAGCATGAAGTTCGGCCTGGATACGCGCGTCTACCGGGCGTTCCAGAATCGATATCAGGAGGCCGTGTCTCCCTACTTCACATTCAGCAGCGCCTGGACCCGCGGGCCGCTCGATAACTCACCCACATCGCCCATCGGCCTCGAACTGGCTTCGATGCTATTCGGCATCCCCAACGGCACGATGGCCGTTCCGGCCAGTTCCGCGATGCAAGGCGCCTACTACGGGCTCTATTTCCATGACGATTACAAGCTGGCACGGACCTTCACTCTAAACTTCGGGCTTCGCTACGAACGCGAGACACCCCTCACTGAGCGCTACAACCGCTTGAATGGCACGTTTGACGATTCGTCGGCCAGCCCCGTGGAGGCCCAGGCCAAAGCGAACTATGCGAAGCACCCCATCCCGGAGATCGCGGCCGCGGATTTCAGCGCCAAAGGCGGATTGACCTTCGTGAATGCGGGCGGTCTTGGCCGGAGCCCCTTCAAGACCGAGACGAATAACTTCCTACCGCGCCTTGGCTTCTCCTGGGCCGTCCGACCCACAACCGTCGTTCGCGGCGGCTACGGGATTTTCTATGACCTGGTGGGCATCAACACCACGACGGCGCGCCAGACCGGCTTCTCTCAATCGACGCCGATCCAGCCGACGCTCGACAGCGGGCTCACCTTTATCGCAACCAACGCCAACCCGTTTCCGAACGGCCTTCTACAACCGCTTGGCGCCACGGGCGGCCTTGCCACCAACCTTGGCCAGGGCTTTACGGTTTATCCCTCCAAGCGGCTGAACGGATACGCTCAGCGTTTTAGCATCGGCTTGCAGCAGCAGGTAGGTGAAGTGCTCGTGGAAGCAACGTACCTGGGCAACCGGGGCACACGGCTCGAAACCAACCGCGGCATCAACAATATGCCGAACGAGTACCTCAGCACCAGTCCGGCACGAGACACCGCAACCATCAAGTACCTCAGCGCATCCTTTCCCAACCCGTTCTACGGAACGAATCCGATCTATGGGAAAAACACGTCGCGTTCCGGCCTTCTGCGGCCGTTCCCGCAGTTTGGCAATATCACCCTCGAAGAGCCCATCGGCTATTCGTGGTACCACTCGCTGCAAGCCCGCGTGGAGAAGCGATTCTCGAAGGGTTACACCCTTCAAGGTGCTTACACCTGGTCAAAGGCGATGGAGGCCCTGGAGTTCATGAATCCCGCGGACATGCGGCCCTACGAATCCCTGGGCAGCCTCGACCGTCCGCACCGGATCTCCATGAGCGGAATCTATGAGATTCCGTTCGGCCGCGGACGGCATTTCCTGGCCGATACGCCCGGCATCGTCGATTTCTTCATGGGAGGTTGGCAATTGAACGGGATCATCACCTTTCAATCGGGCGCTCCGCTCGGCTTCGGAAATGCGCTCTTCGTGGGCGACATCGAGGATATCCGACTCTCGCCCGGCGAGCGTTCCGTGAGCCGCTGGTTCAACACCGATGCCGGTTTCAACAAGGTTCCGGCCCAGCAACTGGCGTCCAACTACCGGACCTTCCCGCTGCGGTTCAGCGGCGTCCGGGGCGATGCCCAGCACCGCTGGGATCTCTCGGCCATCAAGAACTTCCGCATCACGGAATCCACGAAACTGCAATTTCGCGCGGAGGCGTTCAACGCGCTCAACCGCCCGATCTTCAATAACCCTAACACCTCGCCCACCAGTTCCTCGTTCGGTCAGGTAACCGGAACGGCGGCCAAATCGCGGACCTTCCAGTTCGCGCTGAAGCTCGAATTCTAGGGCTGGGCAACGAAAGAAAAGGCCCGCGGACTCGCCTCGTGCGGTGCCGCGGGCCTTTTCCATTTGGTTCGTCGTTCATCGCTTCGCTTACGCTGTACGAGCAGCGCGAGCAATCAGAACAGATACTTGATGCCGAACTGGATGAGCCTCGGCGCCACCGATGTCCCCGTAATCACCCCGAAACTGGCCGTACCGAACGTGGTTCCGGGGTTCGAGAACTGCGCCATGTTCATGGCGTTATAGAATTCCACGCGGAAGGCCAGTTCGGCATCTTCCCGCAAGCCTCCCACCCGCGTGCGCTTCCCTATGGAAAAGTCCGTGTTCACTTGGCTGGGGCCGTTGAGGATCGCGTTCCCGGCATTGCCGTACCCCGTGGAACCGTCCGCGCCCACGACGGGAGCCGCGCAGATGGCCCCCGTGTTAATCCAACCGTTAAGCCGCTCTACCGTGCTGCCGGGCGTACGGAGATCCGCATACGTCGCCTGCGGGCACATCGTCACCGTAGACGTACCCGCGCGGCCATAAACGCCGCCGCCGTTGGGGTCCGTCAGCGTCATGGGAAGCCCGCTTTGCAGAATCACAATGCCCGATGCGGCCCATCCCTCAAACAGAACTCGTCGCAGACCCGAATGCCCAACCGGCAGGGGCAGCTCATAACTGAAATTGGTAATCAGCCGGTGCGTCCGGTCAAACGACGCTCGGCCCCATGCCAGATCGAGGCGCGTTTGATCGTTGTTCAAATCCGTATTATTCAGGGCCTTCGAAAGCGTGTACGCGGATTGAAAGCTCAGCCGGTCCGCGAGCCGCGCGCGAAACGTGGCTTGCAGACTGTGATACGTGGATTCGCCGATGAAGCGGCTTGCCAACAGCGCCGTCGGGGTCTCGCCTAGTACGGGCACGCGCTGCTT
>JADYZL010000063.1 GCA_020853155.1 Bryobacterales bacterium | reverse complement strand
GGTTTCTACTTGCAGCCGGATTGATTCTGCTCGGCCTCTCGACTGCACTCGTCGTCTGGCAGGGTTCGTTCTCCATGGGCTCGCTGCGCCCCGCCAACACGAGCCAGGCGTTTCTGTTCTGGGCCATTTCGACGGTTGTCTTCCTGCTCACGCTGATCGTCGGATTCCTGCTGTTCCGCTCCGTGATCAAGCTTTATCTGGAGCGAAAGAGCAGCCGTGAAGGCTCCCTCATTAAGACCAAACTCGTGGCCGGGGCCATCGGCCTCAGCGTGCTGCCCGCATTTTTCCTGGTGCTGTTCAGTATCTCGGTGCTGAATTTCAACCTGGATAAGTGGTTCAGCCGCCCGGGGGAAGGCATCAAGGAGCATCTCATCGCGGTCGGCAAGGCGATGGATCGCGAGATCGCGCATAAGGCGATGACGCAGGCCTATCTGATCGCCTCCTCCGAGCGCATCCGCGAAGGTCTGCGGCAGGGTATCAATCTGAACGCGGTGATCCGGCCGCTGTGCGAGACGTTCGGCATCCCGGATGCGGCGGTGCTCAACCGCGACGAGCAACGGCTGGGGCTTTGCGGGGATGCTCAGGAACTGGTTCCCATCACCGGCACGCGAAGCCTCGCGCGGATCGAGGTGAAGAACGGCAACGGTCTATTGGGCTACGTTGTGGTCTCCGCTCAGTTACCCGAAGACCTTGCGGGGCGCGATCAGGCGATTGTGCGCTACTTGCGCGAGTATGACCAGCTTGCCATCGACCGGCGCGAATGGAGGGCCTTCTATCTGCAGTTGATGGCGTTGCTCACGCTGTTCATTCTATTTATTGCCACCTGGGTGGCAACGTTGCTGGCGAAGCAGATTAGCGTCCCGATCACCACGCTGCTGCACGCCGCCGGGGAGGTGCGCAAAGGCAACCTGCATTACCGCGTGGAGATCCCGGCGAACGACGAACTGGCCGCGCTCGTGCGCGGCTTTAACGAGATGACGCAGGATCTCGAAGCGAGCGCGTTCGAACTGGAGAGGCGCCGTCAGTTCATGGAGACGATTCTCGAGAGCATTCCCACGGCGGTGATATCCGTCTCCCGGGAGGGCGTCATCCAGCGCGTAAACACGGCATTCCGCCAGATGTTCCCGAACAAAATGGCGGACCGCGCACTGCGGCTGGAGGACCTTTTCGGGCCCGAGGACACGGCGGAACTGCACTATCTGATGAATCGCGCCGGGCGTACCGGGCAGGCGTCCCGCCAATGGGAGCAGATCCACGAAGGCAGTCCGCGAAACCTCTCGGTAACCGTCGCGGCGATTGACCGGAAACCCCGCGCGGGTTTCGTGATTGTGCTTGAAGACACCACGGAGATTCTGCGCGCCCAGAAAGTGGCGGCCTGGCACGAAGTGGCGCGGAGGGTGGCGCACGAGATCAAGAATCCCCTCACCCCGATCGCGCTATCGGCCGACCGGATCCGCCGCCGCATCGATCGGCTTGGCGTCTCCGAGGAAGAGGCTCAGGTGATTCGCGAAGCCGCCGGAACGATCTCGCGCGAAGTGGATTCCGTGCGGATGCTGGTGGACGAGTTCGCGCAGTTCGCCCGGCTGCCCGCCGCCCAGTTGCGGCCGATGGATTTGAACGATGTCGTGGAAGATGCGCTGGCGGTGTTTGCCGGGCGATTGGAAGATGTGACGATGGAACTGCACCTTGCCGAGGGGCTTCCTCAGGTGGCGCTGGACCAGAATCAGTTCAAACGGGCGATCGTCAATCTGGTCGATAACGCCGTGGATGCGATGGAGGAATCGGCGGTGAAGCGAATTGTGGTGCAAACGCACCGGGTAAACGGCAACGGCGTGGATCTGTGGATTTCCGACAGCGGCTGCGGCGTCTCCGCGGAGGATAAGGCTAAGCTGTTCGTTCCGTATTACTCCACCAAGGGGCGAGGGAGCGGATTGGGATTGGCGATCGTGAATCACATTCTCGAAGAGCATCGCGCGACGATTCGCGTGGAAGATAACGAACCCTCCGGCACGCGGTTTGTCATCGATCTGCCGGTTGCTCCCATGGAGAACCCGCCGCCGGAGCATCCGGTTTCCGGCACATCGGTTGAGGTGAACCAGTTATGAACGAGCGGCGAATCCTGGTGGTGGACGATGAGGCGGCCATTCGCTCAACCCTCTCCGGCGTACTGGAAGACGAAGGCTACGTCTGCGGAACGGCGGAATCGGGAGAAGAGTGCCTGCGCATCCTGGAGACCGATCCGTACGCGCTGGTGCTGCTCGATATCTGGCTGCCCGGCATGGACGGGCTCGAGACGCTGGTAGAGATCCAGAAGCTTCCCGCGTCCAAGCGCCCGCTGGTGCTGATGATCTCTGGGCACGGCACGATCGAGAGCGCGGTGCGGGCCACCAAGTTCGGCGCATTCGATTTTCTGGAGAAACCCCTCACGCTTGAGAAGGTGATGGTGGCGGTGAAGAACGCGCTCCAGATGCGCCAACTGGAACGGGAGAACCGGCAACTGCGTGACGAGGAGCAATCCCGCTATACGATTATCGGCGAGAGCATTCCCATGAAGGCGGTGCGCCAGCAATTGAGGTTGATGGCCGCCACGAACGGCCGTGTGCTGATCTATGGGGAAAGCGGCGTGGGCAAGGAACTGGTGGCGCGCTCTCTGCACGCGCTCAGTGAGCGCGTGGGGAAGCCCTTCGTGGAGTTGAACTGCGCCGCCATCCCGGAGGACATGATAGAGAGCGAGCTTTTCGGAGAACGCAACCGCGGCTTGCCGCCGCCGCATGACATGAAGTCGGGTAAGTTCGAACGAGCGCACGGCGGGACGCTCTTCCTGGATGAGGTGGGCGACATGAGCCTGCGCACCCAAGCCAAAGTGCTGCGGGTGCTCGACGAGCAGCGCATCGAGCCACTGGGAGCAAACGAAGCCGTGGAGGTGGACGTCCGGGTGATCGCCTCCACCAATAAGGATTTGGAGAAAGAGATCGAGCGGGGAAACTTTCGGGAAGATCTCTTCTACCGGCTGAATGTGATTCCGTTCGTGATGCCTCCCCTGCGCGAGCGGAAGGAGGATATCCCGGCGTTGTGCGATTTCTTCCTGAACGAGTTCACGCTGGCCTATGGACGCAAGCCGAAGAAGCTGACGCCGGAAGCGCTCGAAACGCTGGCGAATCAATCCTGGCCGGGGAATGTGCGGGAGCTTCGGAACATGATGGAGCGCATCGCGATTCTGCACCCGCACAGCGAGGTGGAGGCGCGGCATCTCCCGCTCGATAAGGGCCGCCGTTCGGACCCGCACGCCGACCGATTCGTGGGCAGCCTGCAGGAAGTGCGCACGTCGGTGGAACGCGAGTATATCCTCAAGAAGCTTGAAGAGACGAGCGGCAACGTGTCGCGGACCGCGGAACTGCTGGGCCTGGAGCGAAGCAACCTTTACCGGAAAATGCGATCTCTGGGCATTGCGCCCAAGGAAGGCTGAGGTTCCGCTTCCGCGGATACCCGGCAACTGGGTTCCTGGCGAGGAGGCTATTTGCCGATACAGAACGTGTTGAAGATGCGATGCAGGATGTCGTCGGCGGTGGTGCTGCCCGTAATGGCGCCGATGGGGTCGAGCGCATCGTAGAGGTCGGAGAGGAGGAGTTCGTGCGTGCGTCCGGCGAGTTGCGTTTCCCGCGCTCTCTCGAGAGCGGTGGCGGATTCACGCAGCAGGCCCGCATGCCGCGCATTCGTGATCATGCTCGATTCGGGAGGGATGCCTTGCGCGGGCGCAAGCGCCGCCAGGATTGCCGCTCGCAGTTCCGCGAGACCTGCCCCGTGCCGGGCCGAAACCGCATGCACCCTCTCGGAGGCCCCACGAACCGCGATGGGGCCGGCGAGACGAGGAAGATCGCTCTTATTGCCCACAATCAGGAACGGGCCGGAATTGCGGACGCGCTCGAGGAGCGCCTCGTCTTCCGGGTTGTGCGGTTCCGAAAGATCCACAACCAGCAAAACCAAATCGGCATCGGCGAGCGCACCGTAGCTGCGCTCGATGCCCAGCACCTCAACCCGGTCTTCACTCGCGCGAATGCCCGCGGTATCGATGAGGCGGACGGGGATACCGGCGATGGATGCGTGCTCCGTGACGAGGTCGCGCGTGGTGCCGGGAATCTCCGTCACAATGGCGCGATCCTGCTCCAATAGCGCATTGAACAGGCTGCTCTTGCCGACGTTTGGACGCCCGACGATGGCGAGGGCGAAGCCCTCATGGACGTAGCGGCCATAGGAGTAACTGCCCGCGAGGCGACGGATTTCCGCCAGAGCGGCATCGAGCACGGGCAGGATATCGTCCGTCTCCGGAATATCGATTTCGCTGGTGGCATCCTCCGCGAAATCGATGCCCGCTTCAAGACGCGCCACCAGATCGAGAAGTTGCTGCTTGAGCGGCGCGAGCGTCCTGGCGAGGGAGCCATCCACCTGCTGGGCGGCTACCTTGGCCTGGTAGAGGGTGGTGGCCTCGATGAGGTCGCGGACGGCTTCCGCCCGAGGCAGGTCAATCCGCCCGTTGGCGAAGGCGCGCAGCGTGAATTCGCCCGGCTCCGCCATGCGCGCGCCGTGGGTGATGGCTGCTTCCACGCAGAAACGGAGGATTACCGGTGAACCGTGGCAGGAGACCTCGACCACATCTTCCGCCGTAAACGAGCGCGGCCCGGCGAAGTAGCTGACCACCACCTGATCCACTTTCGCGCCATCGCGATCCCGAAGGATCGCGAGTGTGGAGGCCCAGGTCTTCCAGGCAAGCGGTTGGCCGTCTTCTCTTGTGAGGAAGGCGCCGGCGATTTCCCGGGCGCGGGAACCAGAAAGGCGCACAACCCCCAGCCCGGCACGGCCAGGGGGGGTTGCCAAGGCGACAATGGTATCGCGCAGGTCCACGGGAGCGTACCGGCTAGCCGGAGCGGCGGGGGCCGCGGCCGCCGCGGGGACGGTCTCCCCGGTCGGAACGGGGGCGGTCGGAAGGCCCACCCCGCCCTTCACTACGTCTTCCGTCTCCGCGACGCTCGAATCCACGGGATGGCGGAGCACTTTCGCGCCCGGCGGCGGGGCGGAACGGACCTGGAGGCGGCGGGGGTTCCGCAGGGGTCGCCATGGCCGAGGGATAGATAACCACGTAGCGGCCATGGAGGCTGGAGGCGCTCTCCGAGCGCACTTCCTCCCGGTTGCGCAACGCCAGGTGAAGGATGCGGCGCTCCCGGCTGTTCAGGGGATTGAAGGTGAACGGCTTGCCTGTTTCCACCACGCGGTCCGCCGCGGCCTGCGCGGTCATCCGCAATTCCTGCATGCGCAAGAAGCGATAGTCCTCGCAGTCAAAAGCGATGCGTGAATGCTCGTCTCCGGGCACGCCGAGCATTTCGAGCGTGAGCGTTTCAATCGCCAACAGGGTCTCCGCCTTGTTCGCAAGCAGGAGTTCGCTATCGCGGCCCTTCAACTCCACTTTGAGGTCAGGATGCTCAAACTCCGGATCGATGTGGGCGGGAGGCGCCACGGTAAATTTGAGATCGAAACCCGCATTGTGAATGAGGGTGGAAAGAAAATCCGAGATCCGCTTTCCGTGATGTTCCACCGTGTACTTGGTATCGGGCACGCGTGCTCATTTCCTGCGCTTGGATTTGGACTCTACGACCACTGGAACCAGCGCACTGTTTTCCGTGAACTTGTTGATGAACAACTG
>JADYZL010000062.1 GCA_020853155.1 Bryobacterales bacterium | reverse complement strand
TGGCCCACGCTGGTCGTGAGGACGCCCTACAACCGGGCGGGATCGCGGCGCGATGGGGAGTGGTATACGCAGCACGGATTCGCCGTGGTGGCCGTGGACGTGCGCGGCCGCTTCGGTTCCGAAGGGAAGTTCTATCCCTTTGTCAATGAGGGTCCGGATGGCTTTGACGTCATTGAATGGGCGGCGCGGCAGTCTTGGTCCAACGGCAAGGTGGGCACATTTGGATCCTCCTATCTGGCGTGGGACCAATACCGTGCGGCGATGGAGAACCCGCCGCACCTCGTGGCGATGTATGCGAACGTGGGCGGGGCGGATTTCTACCAGGAGTTCGGCTACCCCGGCGGTACACTCAACCTCGGCTGGGGTATGTGGCTATTGCGATCGGCGGAAACGAGCGTGCCCGCGCAATCGATGCCGAAGGAGAAGGCAGTGCTCTCGGGAATCCTCGAGAAGCCCGGCGAATGGCTGGCCAAACCGCCTCGGGAACGCGGGAAGGTGCTCGACCCTTTCCCGACGCAGCGCCGCGTGTATGACGACTCTCTCGCTCACCCTATGTTCGACTCCTACTGGCGCGACCCCGCCTTCTATATTCCTGGAGACTGGGCGCGCATGAAAGACGTGCCGACGCTGTTTGTCAGTGGCTGGTACGACTATTTTTCGACGGGTGTCCTGCGCAATTTCGAGAACCTCAGCGCGAAGCAGCAAAGCCCCCACCGGCTGGTGATGGGGCCGTGGTGGCATGCCGTAGGCCCCCAGGATTGCGGCGATGGCGATTTCGGAGCCGCGGCGCACGTGGACATGAGGGCGCTCTCGCTCGAGTGGTTCAACCACTGGATGAAGGGGAAGCCGTTGGAGACGCTGGCGAAGGATCGCGTGCGTTACTTCCGGATGGGCGGAGGCAGCGAGGGAAAGAATGCGAAGGGCCAGCGCGAACACGGCGGAGCTTGGCACGGCGTCTCCACATGGCCGCCTCCGGCTAATCTCCGTTCGCTTTATCTGGATGACGATGGCCGGCTGACTGGCGCGCCCACAAAGACAGATTCGCGAACCTATGTGTTTGACCCCAACCACCCCGTGCCTACGATTGGCGGCCGCTTCGGCATTGGCGCCTGGACGCCAAATTGCTTTCAGAATCAAGTCTGCCGCATGGGAGCACTGGGATGCGAGAACGACAATCCGCTGGCAAACCGCCCGGACGTGCTTAGTTTCTCGACTGCACCGTTGGCGGAAGCAACGGAGGTGACCGGCGTCGCCCGCGCCACGCTCTGGGTCTCCACCGATGCGCCGGATACGGATTTCAACGTGAAGCTGATCGATGTCGCGCCGGATGGCTATGCCGCTATCATCGCCGATGGACAAGTCCGGCTGCGCTATCGCGAGGGCTTCATGCGGGAATCGTTGACAACACCGGGAGAAATCGTGAAGGTGGAGATTCCCCTTTACGCTTCGAGCAATCTGTTCGCAAAGGGCCACCGGATCCGGATCGACATCAGCAGCAGCAACTGGCCGCAGTTTGAATCGAATGCGAACACGGGCGAACCCGTGAACGATTGGACCCGGCGGCGGTCCGCTCGAAACACCGTCTATCTCGGCCCGGAACGGCCTTCCCAGGTCCTTTTGCCGGTGGTTTCCGTCCAATGAAGGCAATCCTCCTCCTGCTCGCCGTTTCGTTGTCGCTTGCGGCATCGGAGTTCCCCTCGCATATCGTGAAGACGCAGTTCGTGCAGATGCGGGATGGAACCGCGCTCGCCACCGATGTGTACCTGCCCGCGCGCGATGGCAAGCCCGCGGAAGGCGCTTTTCCCGTCCTGGTGGCGCGGTCTCCGTATAACAAGGCGGGTGAGAGAGCAAAGGCAGAGTTCTTCGCGCGCCACGGATACGTACTTATCGCCCAAGATTGCCGCGGCTTCTTTGCTTCCGAGGGGCGCTTCGAGCCCATGGTGCGGGAAGGCCGAGACGGCTTTGACACCATCGAGTGGGCGGCCCGCCAACCATGGTCGAACGGCAAGGTCGGCACCCTCGGCGCTTCGTATCTGGCTCTGGTGCAATATGCCGCGCTCATTGAGAGACCGCCTCACCTGATGGCCGTGTACGCAGCCGTGGGACCCACAAACTACTGGGCTCAGGGCGCTTGGAGGGGCGGCGCTCCCAGCGGCGGATGGCCAATCTGGATCCTCAACGCCGCCGCATCTCGCGAGCCGGATCCCATTCGGAAAGAGCAGTTGGAAGCCATTGTGCAAGATCCTCGCGCCTGGATGCGGCGGCCCCCGCAATCGCGGATGAGCGCGTTTCGCGGGCTCGACGATTACGGCGATGCCTATCGCGAGCAGTATCGCCATCCTGGTTTTGATGCGTACTGGCGCGAACCCGGCTTCTGGCCAGAGGGCCACGTCAACCGCATGAAAGACGTGCCTGCGCTGCTGGTCAGCGGCTGGTACGATCCATTCGCACAAGCCACCTTGGGCATGTTTCGCGCATTACTCAGCGACCATTCCTCCCCAACCAGAGGCATAGTGGGGCCGTGGCCCCACGCATACGGCAATCGGGATTGTGGCGAGGCAGTGTTCCCCGAAACCGCCAAACTCGACGAGCGGACCTTGCAACTGGCTTGGTTCGACCAATGGCTAAAAGGCAAAGCGGCCCCGGCTTCACCCCCGTTGCGCTACTTTGTCATGGGTGGTGGTCCCGGCCGTATGGCGGGAAAGCTCCATCCGGGGGGCGAGTGGCGGAAGACGGATTCGTGGCCTCCGGAGGGCGCGCGCAAACGGAAACTCTACCTCACGGGTGACGGCAGGCTCTCCCCGGATGCGCCCTTGAGAAGCGGCGGCCTCTCTTATCCATTTGATCCTCTTGATCCCACGCCGGTGCGAGGCGGGCGCTATCGCAATGGATGCATCGTAGATCTGGATCAAGGCGGCGCGAGGAAGGATATCCTTCGATTCGCGGGCCCGCCGCTTGATAGGGAGTTGCTCCTGGCTGGAGACATCCAGCTAGAACTGACGGTAACCACATCCGCGAAGGATGCGGACGTCGCCGCCCGCCTGGTGGATGTCTGGCCCGATGGATATGCCATGCCTGTCGCGGAAGGGCTGTTGCGGCTTAGCCGCCGCCATGCCGACGGACACAGAGAGCGCGTCGAGCCGGGGCGAGCGTACCGGCTCCGCATGGATCTGGGCTCCACCGCGCTTCGTTTGGCGAAGGGCCACCGGCTGCGTGTGGATATTGCTTCGGGTGCATTCCCAGCCACCGAAATCAATCGGGGCACGGGTGAACCCGAATGGAGCGCTTCCGGGAATGCCGTTGCAATACAGACCGTCATCACCGGTGGGACTGCCCCCTCGATGCTCCAGGTCACGGTGCTTCCGGACGCAGAATCGTCAGGCGCACCGGGCCCTCGAGGCCGTTAGGAACGAGTGTAGGCAGGCGGTCCCGCTCCGTTTGATACTTCAAGCCCCAACTGCCTTTCGGATACACGGTATCGCCCTGGGATTGCCAGCCGGCATCGGAGTTCGCCACCCGGATCCGAATGTGGTTCTGCCCGGCGTTGACGAATCCTGTAACATCGAAGCGGTAGGGGCGCCATGCTCGCTCGCCGGCGAGCTTTCCATTCACCCACAGCTCGGCCGCCAAGCCTACTTCTCCCAGATCGAGCATCAAGCGCTCTCCTCCGCGAAGGGGAGGCACGGAAATCTCCCGTTCATAGATTCCACGGCCCGAGTAGTTCGCCAGAGCCGTATCCGTCCAACGAAAGAGCGTGATCATGGCAGGGCGAGTCTGGAAGCGGATGGGCCGGTCTGGCGCATCCGCTGGGTCGATGACGAACTCCACGCTCTTGGCTCCTGGGCGCAACGTGGTCCACGCACCCTCCGCAGCCACCGGGAGGACCTGCCCATCCACGGATACCTTGGCCGGATGCGAGAATGCGGGCAGGGCGAATGCGGAAGCGGTGGGCGGCACATCCACGCGCAGCCGGAGCGGTGGCTCCTTCCCTTCGGCCGACAATTCCGGACGCCGCGCCCATACGAGATCGCGCAGGGTATCGCCGTTGGTCCCGGTCAGCCGGAAGAGGAAGGCCGTCGGAACCATGAGGCTCGGCTCGATCTTGAGTAGAATCCGGTTCCAGCCTTTCCGCAGCTTCGCGGGTCGGCGCTCCGCCCAGATGTCCCGCATCTCCAGCCATTTCGGGTGCCGGTGCTCCTCCATCACCTTCGTGCCATTCACCCAGATCTTCATGCCGTCGGCAAACGCGGCCAGCGTCTGGATTTCGCGTTCCTCCGGGGAATGAACGTAGGCGAAGGCGTAGTAGACACCAAGCTCTTGTCCCCTCGGCGTGCTCAGGAGATCCCGGAGGGTCACCGAATAAGTGGGGGACTCGCACCACTGCCACTTCACGTCGCCGTAGGCCCCCGCATATACGCGCTCGGGGTCAATCTCCTTCTCCGGCGCGTACGTCTGGTAAAAGCCATGGTGATCTTCATACGGAAACGGGCCAATCAGCCACCACGAACGCGCGGACAGGCGCTCCGCGGATAGCCAAAGAGCGCTGCCATCCTCCTGAAAGGCGTAAGGAACGCGCACTTCGTCCTCCGGTTCAAACCGCCATCCTTCGCGTGGGACAGGGATGGTTCGTTCCTCCGCCAACTCTGGCGTCGCTGGCGCGGACGTTTGCTTCGTGAGGACGAGATAGAACGCTTCCCAAGGGTCAAACCCCAGTTCGAGCACGCCATCGCGCGCCACGAGCCGCCGTCGGCCCCCGGTCTCCGGATCCCAGCGCTCAAACGCCGCGGCCTTCGGCATGCGCAGCCGGATCTTGTGCCGCTCAACGGAATCGTTCACCAGCCAATACCATTCCAGCCCCTGCGCACTCCGGTGAGACCACCGGATTGCGGCGGATTCGCCCTCGACGATGGAGGGCTGGGGAGGCAAGGCAAGGACCACTGATTCCATCACCGGAGCCAGATCGCCCTGGATTTCCTTGGGTACGACGGTCGGATGCATATAGTCGAGGCGGTCCATGAACATCGGGCGGGTGGGAAGCGCGAACCGTTCGATGCCTCTTGCGCGTTGCAGCGAAGCGGGGAGGGCTCCCGTAGCGATCACCTTGCCTCCCGCCAAGGCAAACTCCCGGATACGCGCGGCGGCGCCCTCGTCGATATGCGTGAGCGGGGGCAGCAGAAGCACGGAGAACTCCTGGCCGGCCAGCCGGAGAACCTTGCCATCCACCGAGGCCTGCTTCAGGTAATGACGGTCGAGAACGTGCGTTTCGAGCCGCCGCTTCTCCAGTTCGAGCACCAGAGCGGTATAGGTATTCTGCGTCTGATCCATCGAGTTGCCCCACACGAGATCGCGGTGCGGCCGGTTCGTATAGAGGATCTCTGCGTTGGCGAATGCGGTCTCAAGTGGGTAGTAGACGGCGACGCGGCTCACACGGCGGCCGCTCGCGTTCATGAAGAGAGCGCGGCGCGCATAGTCCGCGTAATTGTGGAACCATGGCCACAGGGGCTGGCCG
>JADYZL010000061.1 GCA_020853155.1 Bryobacterales bacterium | reverse complement strand
CGGGGAATCTTTCGCGGGCGCGGCTCGAGACGGTGGATGGGCAAACGAAGAAGCTGCGCTACCGCATCCTGGCTCCCGAGGGCGAAGATCTCGGGGTGGTGCTGATGCCGGTGGGAGTGGACGTGAAGGACCAAGCCGCGCGGAAGCTCGCCGAACGGGGAGGAGTGATGCGGGTGACCGACGCGCAGCGCAAGCAAAAGAACCCGTCCGCCGCGGACCTCGCCCTGACGCTTGAACGAAAGGTGGTTACGCCATGAATCGAAGACCCACACGCCTCTCATTCCGCACGGGCCTGTTCGCGGCGGTGGCTCTCGTGACGGTTACCGCATGGCCGCTTTCGGCGCAGGAGAAGAAGGCCGATAGCGGCACGGCCATGCAGCCGGGACTGGCCGACAAGGAAGGGCAGGTGCAGGCAGTGTTTATTGCCATCTCGCCCTATGAAGTTTTTCCCGCGGTGATCCACGTGAAGCCCGGCCCGTTCCGGCTGGAAATCCGCAACAGTCTCGGAGGCGCATTGCCGGAATTACAGATCGAGACGCCATCGCGTCAAGTAACGCGGTCCACCGCGAAGCGAGAGAGATTCAAGAGTAGGGACCGGGAAATCATGGAACTCCCGGCGGGAGAATATACGCTCCGCGTCAAAGGCGCTTCCGGCCTTCAGTGCCGGCTTATTGTGGGAGCACGCAAACAGTAGACGGGTACTGCGTACACCCGCCCCAGGAGCAATGCCATGAGATACATACATATCGTAGCCAAGTTCATCCTGTTCAACTGTGCCCTCGGTCTGGGAATAAGCCAGGAGAGTGTGAGCCGGTCCCTCGAGGACTACAGCACCCCTCCGTCAGCGCAGCCTGGCGCTCCCGCCGGATCATACCCGTTGAGTGGATTTGAGACGGTAAATCTCTACAGTGGAAAGCTCTCAGTCAATTTGCCTTTGCTGCAAATCGGCGCACGCGGATCCGCCGGCTACACCATGTATTTGCCTATTGACCGTACCTGGACGGTGGAGAAGCAACAGGAGTGCCACCTGGGCGTTGAGGGGAATGTGCTGTGCAACCCGACCTTCCCGTGGTACTGGTTTAACCATACGCACTTAGGCTTGGGCTCGGGAGAACTTGAGGCGGCAAGGGTCTTCGCCAAGAAATCGGGACCCTATGCGCAGTGTGGGGTCGCTCCGGCATCGAGTTACAACATGAACCAGGCGGCCACCCTGCTTGTCTTTGCCGATGCCCAGGGAACGCAAATTGAGCTAAAAGATACAATTTACCACGGAAATCTTGTGACGACGGGAGCCGGATACTGTCCCGGAACATTGGCAAATCGGGGCAAGGTGTTCACGAGCAGGGACGGGACATCGATCACGTTCGTATCAGACACGGATATATATGACGACGCATATCATCCGGGGGAATTCCAAGTGACGGGCAATCTGCTATTTCCAGATGGGACCATGTACCGGATCAGAGACAGCAGGGTAGATTATATCAGGGACAAGGACGGGAATCTTCTCCGGTTTGAATATGAACCCGATCCTGAACGGCGTCTCCTGAAAATAGTCGATTCCCTCCATCGTGAGGTATCCATCGAATACACTTCCACAACGAGAACGATAAAGTACGGGCGATATGGGGCGTCGGGATCGAACTGTGGCACTGCAGGATTCAATTGCATTACGGTTCGTTACGAAATGCTCTCGACGGGGGGCTCCGTTCCGCGGATTCGAGACTACTCCGATCCGGCGGCGAGGGTGAAGCCGCTGAACGTACTTTTTCCGTTAAGCACGAGCAGCGAGGACAACGATCATCTCGTCGTTGCGGACGTGACATGGCCAAACGGCAAGAAACATGAGTTTTTTTACAATAACTACTCCGAAGTAGCCCGCATCAAGCTTCCCACGGGCGGGGCGTTCGAGTACGACTGGGGGAAGGGAGTAACGAAGCAGAACGGAGCCGATACTCCCGCCGGGGGCCTTATCGACTCGACCGATGCGCCCGGCCTTATCTATCGGCGCGTGAAGAAGAGGAGGGTGTACAACGAGAGCGGCGTTCCGCAAGGCGAGACGCTCTATGAGAACAATGATAACGGAGAGACTTCAGGCGTTGCGGATCTCATCGTGACCGTCCGCCAGCGGAATGCCAGCGCTCAGGATATTGCAGTGGCGAGTCACTCGTTTCATGATTCGCCGCAGGAAGGGTACTCGGTCATTGCCGCCAATCAATGGAATTTGCCGGCCTGGAATGAAGGGAAAGAATTCAAAGTAGAGACTACGGATCCCGCGAATCCATACAATCTCGCTAATGGGTGGCTTCAAACGGAGGAGACGCAATGGTGGATAGGAAGTCCGAACGCAGGCCAGCCAGATGCCTCAAATCCACTAAGCAGCCCCTATATTCGTAGGATTACGAAGAGGCTTCCGAATTCCGGCAGCGGTGAATTGCAGACAAAGACGGAATTTGAGTACGATTCCTACAATAACGAAACCGTTCGCAGAGAATATGCGTTCAAGAACGGAACCCCCGATACGGTTATGCGGCTGACGGAGACGCAATACCTTGGCGGAAGCTACGCAACCAGCCAGCAGATTCACATTCGCCGGTTACCCACGAATATCAAGGTGTACGGCTATCCCGGCTCCGTGCAGACGCTGCAGAGCGAAAAGACCTATGTTTACGATGAAACCGGAACCTACGCGACGGAAAGCTGCTCGTCGATTCCGGGCCACGACCTCGGCTACTACTCGTTCTTTAGCAGCGTTCCCGTGGTGCGGGACCACTACCGGGCGGACAACCCGAGCGAGCGCGGGACGAGTTACCTTGCGCGGGGGCTATTGACGACCGCCAAGCGGAGGGTGAACGGCGGTGGTGGGTGGATAGAAACGCATGCGCAATACGATGTTGGAGGCAATATCCGGAAGAACTGGGATGGGAAGAATCATCCAACGACGTTCAGCTATCCGGCAGGCAATTGCTCGTTTCCGAGCGAGGTCTCCACGGCCGTGGGCGGGTCAACCCATACGGTGTCGATGCAGTATGACTTCAACACGGGAAAGATGACGCAGCACACGGACCCGGCGGGGGTGGCGACGGCGTTGGTTTACGAGGCGGCGCTGGGGCGGCTGTCGCAGGTGACGAACGGGCATGGCACGAGCTTCGCCAGGACCTCGACGATTGCCTACAACGATAATGCGAACACGGTGACGGTGACGGCTCCGGTGGCGGACGCTGAAGCGCCGCGGATACCGGTCGCGATCCATGCGGTGACGACGACGCGCTACGACGGGCTGGGGCGGGTGACGGAGACGGAACAGGCGACGGGCGGCAGCCCGGTGATCGTGAAGACGGCCTACGACGCGCTGGGGCGGGTGGCGAGCACATCGCTGCCGTCGGACGACGGCAACTATCAATACGTCGCGTTCGCCTACGACGCGCTGGACAGGAGAACCAAGGCAACCAACGCGGATGGGAGCGCGGTTAGGACTTGTTATGCAGGGGACTTGGCGATCAGCCGGGACGAAGCGGGCAAGTGGCGTCAAACGAAGTCGGACGCGCTGGGGCGGCTGATCGAGGTGGTGGAAGACCCGGCGGGCGCGCAGTGCGACGGGCAAACGAACTCGAGTTCGGGGTTGAGCTACCTGACCAAGTATGCCTATGACGCGATGGATAATCTGCTGAGCGTGGACGAGGGCGGCCGGATGCGCAGCTTCAGCTATGACTGGCCGGGAAGATTGCTCTCGGCGGCGAATCCGGAGAGTGGAACGGTGAATTACGTTTATGACAACAACGGGAACCTGACGCAGAAGACCGATGCGCGGGGGGTGGTGACGAGCTACACGTACGACGAGCTGAACCGGCCGCTCGCGAAGACTTACAGTGGCGGGGCGGGCGCGCCTTCGGTGGCTTGGGCGTGGGATACGGGGAAGGTGGGGAAGCTGACGTCGGTGGACGCGGCGACCCCGCAGGGGAGCTTCTCGAAGACGAGCTATACGTACGATGCGGTGGGCAGGATTGCGGCGAGCGTGCAGCGGACCGAGGGCGTGGATTACCCGTTCGAGTACCGCTACTATAAGGGCTGGGGGCTGAGGCAGGTGAAGTACCCGTCGGGGCGGTGGGTCCGGTATACGCCGGATGCGGCGGGGAGGGCGGTGAGCGTCGAAGGGCTCACGAACGGCGAAGCGCTCGAGAAGGCTTACTGGACGGGCGCGCAGTACGCGCCGCAAGGGGCGCTGAAGCAGGTGACGCTGGGCAGTTCGCCGGCGCTCTTCCAGCACACGCGATTTAACGCCCGGCAGCAGGTGACGAATATCAAGGTGGGGAGCAGCGGAAGCTACACGGACGCGGCGGCCAGCGACCGCTTGGGCATTACGTTCAGCTACGGCGCCAACAACAACGGCAACGTGCTGACGCAAGTCATCCAGGCGCCCGGTGGAAGCTTCGCGCAGACGTACAATTACGATCCACTCAATCGCTTGTGTAGCGTGCGCGAAGTGCAAACCACGGCCCCGTGGGGACCGCACTCCTGCGGCGACATGCAGGGTCTGTTTGGGGGGGAATCGTGGCGGCAAACGTTCCGCTTTGACCGCTTCGGCAACCAATGGGTGGCGCAACATCTGGGGGCGAACATGCCCTACAGCGGACTGCGCCCCACGCAGCAATCGAACATCAACGCGGCTAACAACCGCCTCGCCGAAGTCGCCAACCAGATCGCGTTCGACGCGGCAGGGCACCAGACCAGGCATGGGGGATGGACGCTGGCCTACGACGCGGAAGGCCGCATCGAAACGGCCACCCCGTCGAGCGGCGCTGCCGCCAGCTACGACTACGACGGCGAGGGCCGGCGCGTGAAGAAAACGGTAGGTTCGACAGCCACCTGGTTCGTCTATAACGCGATGGGCGAACTGGCGGCGGAATACCTGGCATCCGCACCCACCGGCGCGGCGGCCACGCACTTCGTGACGACGGATCATTTGGGTTCGACGCGCCTCGTGACGGACGCGAACGGGAACGTGGTGAGCCGGCACGATTATTTGCCGTTCGGGGAGGAGATCCCGGCCGGCATGGGCGGGCGCACGGCGGGGATGGGCTATGTCGCGAACCCCGCGCTGACGCATCGCTTCACCGGCAAGGAACGGGATACGGAAACCGGGCTGGATTACTTCGGGGCGAGGTATCTGAGCGGAGTGCAGGGGAGGTTCGTGAGCGCGGATGCGCCGTTCGCGGATCAGCATGTGGAGGATCCGCAAAGCTGGAATTTGTACGCCTACGTTCGCAACAATCCTCTTCGCTTCACTGATCCGACCGGACGGGACTGCTTTCAAGGCGTAGTCAGTTGTGCGAACTACCTGCTCGGCGGCGCGGGTGCAGTTGCCAATGCAATGAGCAGCGGAATCATCAACGCCCCCAACCGAATTATAGATGCTGCCATCTCACCATTCACCAGTTTCCGATTCGGCGATGCCGTGCCAGACGCATTTACGCCAACCAATGTAGACCAGCGGCAGGGGATGGAAGCAGCTAATGGCGTTATGCTGGTTTCTCCGCTTGCTGAACTGGGCGCGGCCAGAGCGGTGAGCGCAACGGCCGCCGAAGTGCCAATGGTCACACGGAATGCGGCCCAAGGCCGTGCATTTCAGAATGCCGTTGCAGCCGACACCGCAGTGACCGACGCCAATGTTGTCCAGAACATTTCGGTGAGGACTCAAAGCGGCGTCCGGACCCAAATCGATGTGGTCAGCACAAACGCAGCAGGTAATGTTGTTTTGAGGGAAGCGAAGTCTTCTGCAACGGCGCCGCTCACTCCAAACCAGGCGGCGGCGCACCCAGAGATCGGAAGGACCGGGGCAACTGTTGTTGGAAGGGGCAAACCTCCCTACGTGGGAGGGACCCAAATCCCGCCGACGCAGGTGCAAGTAGTCAGACCGCAGCAATGCCCAGGCGGTCCGGGCTGTCCACAATAGGAGGAGAGCGGTGTCCATCGAGCAAAGCGACGTAATCGACATCATCAGCACCGACCGAGTGACTGGACATGTTGTTCTTACAATCAGTGACCATCTGGACTGGTCCGACAGCGCGGCGCATCAGATGGCACTTCAAATCAAGCTAAACCGCTATCTGGCTTTTGTTGAAAGCGGCGAGATTCTGCAAAGTTGTCCTGACGCGAAGAACAGACCGGTCGCGTTCAAAGTAGTCTTTAAATTCCCACCGGATGAGGCAGGTCGAACGTTCTTAGCTAAGGTAAAGTTAGTCGTCGAATCGGCGGGTTTCAGCCTGCGGGATGAAGTGTTCACGGGTGCGCGATTCAATTGACGGAGAACGGGTCGCGGTAGGAATTCGGGGACAGCACTGGCCCATGAACCGTGGGTTCACCCCCGATCATGAAAATAAAATTCGGGGACAGTCACCACTTTTACCTATTCCAGCACTGATTCTAAACGAGTTATTGCAATTTGGGTCCAAACCGATCTCGATTCCACGGCCCTCGATGCCCGAAAAACACCGTTGGCGGGAAGCGTTCGGCTCATCGCTGAGCGATCAACTTCCACCCCGAGCGCAAGAACAACCTCACCCCTGTGCGAAGCCCGCAGGTCACCGCGCTCCCGATCGGGGCGCAGATATTCAACACCCGCACACGGCGACTAGGGAGCTCCGGCCAAGAGTGCGACCGTCAAACCCTCCTCAATCTCGCGATCCGCCGAACTCGGAATTTGCACCGCAACTCCCTCGAAATCGCCAACGTCGGCAACCCCGATCACCGATCACGAAAAGAAATAGACCATCGATACGAAATCGATCAACCCCAATCGCTACAATCGCTTGGAAGCAGCGAGTACCCACATTCACCCTTCGAGCACCACCGCCGGCGAACGAATCCACAAACCCTGCCGCTATCCTCAAACGGAGGCACAAACAGGCTCATCCCGAACCCGGAAATCAAAAGCCCTACAGAATGCACCGCCCGCGCGTCCGTACTGCCGTCAAGAGCCCGAAGGGCGGCACAAGCCAGCCGGGCGTGGGAACACCCGGCGTCGAACGCCCAAACCAAACCGCCTCGCGCCAGCGAGTCCATGAAGCGACCGCCCATTTGCGGGCGCGACTCCGGTGCGGCCACGCCGGGAGCATCCCGATCCGCAGCCTAGTGCCCGTGCGCCGCTCTCGTCATTCCGCCCCAAAACGAATCCATCCCCAAAGCCAATGACGCCACTTGCGGAAAAACATTTCCCCTGCACGCAACCACATAGCGCCGAACCCACGCGAATCCTCGTTCCCCCATCCGTACAATCTCTTCGTAGTGCGATACCCGGTCATCCGGCCCGCCCAGAACCAGCCACGAGGAGGCAGCAACCATGAAATCCACCAACCCGAAACCAATCGAATTCACGAAACGCTCCAACGAACGCGCCCGCGAACAGCGCCAAACCGATTTCCTCCGCTATCTCGCCCAGGGCGAATCGATCACGGACTCCTGCATCCTCATCGGCATTAGCCGCTCGTGCTACGAAAAATGGAGGAAGCACCCCGAGTTCCGCGGCGCCGTCGAATCCGCCCGCGAATCCCACCGCCGCGATATTCTCAGCGGGTTCCACACCGCCGACGCCTACGCCCGCATGCTCCTCGACGCCATCCAGCGCGACGAATCCCTCCCCGCCGCCCTCCGCTACCGCGCCTCGAAATCCATCCTCTCGCGCAAGGGCAAAACCGACTGGCTCCCCGAGCCCCTCCCCGCCACCACAGCCCCGCTCGTCCCCTGGGAAAGCGAAGAAGACCAACAGCCCGAAGCAAGCCCGCACGGCGAGCCCGCTCCCGCCCCGCATCCGCACAGCGCCAACCACGAGGAATCGATCCCGAACCCCAAGCCCGCCGGCCCGGTCATCGTGAACGCCACGGTTTCGCGCACAACGGCGCCCGTCCCGCATGCCAATACAATGCCCCAAAGCGAGATCGCCCCGGCCTCCGCCGAGTGCATCCCCTCCAATTCGCTGTTTCCGGGGTACGGATCGAATCCGGAAAATCCGGACAAAACGCCCCACCCTCAATCCACCGCTAACATCATGAAGGATCAGCAAGATCCACCCACACAGCCTGTCTCCAGCCGCCCTGCGGAATTTTGCAACAATCCGGAAATACCCCATCCCGCGCCGCCTATGGAGGCCTGCGCCACCAGCCACCCAGCCGTCCACGAGAGTGAACATGCGGCAGCCCCAATCGCCGTCACGTCTCCCGCGAACGAATCGCTCCATGCGCCAGCGGGCCATGCCTTATCGTCCGCGCCAGCCGCCCCATCGGCCTCATCGCCCCCATCAACCACAGCCCCATCCCCCGCCGCCACCCTAAGCCAAACCTGGCTCAGCGCCCATTTCCTCCATCAACACGAAAGCCCCAAACGCTTCGAAGCCCTCCTGAACAACCACATCCGCGTCTACCAGCCCTCGACGCCCGCCGAAGAACTCCTCGTCTTCCGCATCACCCAGAAATCCTGGCTCCTCCGCCGCCTGGAAACCTGGGAGCGCGTCATCGCCGATTCCCAAGTCGCCCAAGTCCGCCAGAAACACCCCAACACCGCCGCCCCCGCCGCCATTGCCCTCTCCCTCCTCGAAGCAAAAGAAGCCGCCCAAACCCGCTTCCAAGACCGCATCGCCAGCCTCCGCCAGGAACACGAAGCCGCCCTAGACCGCCTCGAAGCCAAACTCCACCAACGTCGGCAGCACCGCACGTCGAGCGAACTCCAGCGTCAGCGGCAGTATCGGCGTGAGCATTGCGTCGCGGAGCAAGGGTGCAGTTTCGCCCGATCCGGCCGCTACGTCGCAGCATGTTGCGTTCCTCCCGCTCCCCGTCCGCCGCACCCGCCCCGCTTGCGCCCGTCGGGCGAAACCTGCGATTCTGCCAGCAATGCGGCGAAAGCAAATTGAGATGCGCGAATCGATCATCCGCCAGATGACGATTCTGGCGAGGGAAACGGGAGCCGTGAACCTCGCTCAGGGGTTCTCCGACGAAGATGCGGCTCCGGAGATCAAGGCCCTGGCGATGGAGGCCATCCGCGGCGAATGCCACCAGTACACCGATGTCCGGGGAGCACCCTATCTCCGCCAGGCCCTCGCGGAGAAATTGCGCAAACACAATGCAATCGAGGCGGACCCCGATAAACACATCGTCGTCACCTGCGGCGCCACCGAAGGCATGATGATCGCCTTCGAGACCCTCCTCGAAGCGGGCGATACCGTGCTCACCTTCGCGCCCATGTACGAGAACTACGTGTTGCAGAGCGTGGCCACTCGTATCCACGTGAAGTCGATCGAATTGGATGAACACGCCGAACCCGGCAAACCGGCCTTCACCTTTACGCGGGAAACACTCGAGGCCGCCTACGTCGAGGGAACGCAGGCCATCCTGTTCTCGAATCCGTGGAACCCGATTGGGAAAGTCTTCACGCGGGAGGAGCTTCAGACCATCGTTGATTTCGCCGTAACGCATGATCTATTCATCTTCGCGGACGAAACTTACGAGTATCTGGTGGGCCCGGGGCGGGAACATGTGAGCGTCGGCAGTCTGCCCGGCGCCAAAGACCGGACGGTGACGATCATTTCCATGGGGAAGACCTATTCCATCACGGGCTGGCGTGTGGCCTACCTGGTCGCCCCGGAGGAGTTCGCGGCCAAGCTCAACGTGATGCACGATTTTCATACCGTCACTGCGCCGCACCCCTTTCAGATCGCCGCGGCGAACGCGACGCGCCTGCCGGAGTCCTTCTACCAGCGCATGCGGGATGAGTATTGGGCGCGGAAGGAGATTCTGTGTGCGGCGCTCGAGCACGCGGGCTTCACCTGGTATGAGCCGGGCGGAGCCTACTTCCTCTGGTGCCGCTATGATCGCCTGAGCGATCTCGAAGACGTGACGTTCGGGAAGAAGCTCCTGCTCGAAGGCGGAGTAGCCGGTGTTCCCGGCTCGGTGTTCTATGAGCGTGGACGCCCGCGCTATGCCATCCGCTTCACCTTTTCCAAGTCGCGTAAGACGTTGGAGGCGGCTGCCGAACGCCTGCGGAATTTGAACTGGGCCGCCGGCTCCCGTTAGGCTTCCGGTGCTGCGCGGAGGGTTGCCCCCGCACCTCCCGCCGCCTTGCAGTGTCCTATGTTTGGGAGGGTTCTCCCTCTTCCTTCACGAGTTCCAGAAATGCACGGGCGGCGTGGCTCAGCGCGCGGCGAGCGGGTGAAATCAGCAGCACCTTGCGCTCAATATCGAGTTCCTTCACCCGGACCTCATGCAGGTTGCCCTGGCGGATTTCCGGCTCCACGCACATCTTGGGCAGAAACGCGACGCCCTCGTTCATTTGCACCAGCTTGCGGATGGTTTCCACCGTCGGCATTTCCACGTCCATATTCAGCGTGATCTTGTGTTCGCGGAAGCCGCGCAGCACCGCTTCCCGGTAGGGGGAAAGCACGTTGTGCGCAATGAACGTCTCCATGCCGAGTTCGGCGATGCTCACGCTCTTGCGCTTCGCCAGCCGGTGCCGTGGCGAGACCACGAACGCAAGCCGGTCGGTATAGATCACGGACGTGCGAAGCCGGTCGTCCTGCGGGTCGTAGCTGATCACGCCCAACTCCAGATCCCCATCGATCAGTTGTGACGGGATCTTGCTCGAAAGGCAGCGCCGCACCTGCACTTTGATCTTCGGGTACGTGCGCCGGTAGCTCTCGATGTGCCGCAGCAGATAGAGCGCCGTGCTCTCATTGGCGCCGATCGAGAGGCGCCCCGCCGCGTTGTCGCGCAGTTCGGTGAGCGCATTCTCCAGATCGAGTTGCAGATTACCGAAACGCCGGGAATATTCAAGGACGATACGCCCGGCATCGGTGAGCAGCAGATCTTTTCCCGAGCGGTCGATCAGCCGCTCCCCCAGTTCGTCTTCGAGGCGCTGCAACGCCAGCGAAACTGCCGGCTGCGTCCGGCCCAGGCGTTCGGCGGCGCGGGAGAAACTCTTCTCTGTGGCGATCGTGAGGAAAACCTTGAGCAGATAGAGTTCCATCGAATCTCCCTTCGTCTGCGCCGCCTGCCGGACCGTTCACGCCAGCCTTGCCGTCGCGCTATAAGACTAATTTATACGATTGGTGAAGTTTATGATAGTCCGTAAAAGAATAAATTTGCCAAATCGTCCTTGCAGTGTTGATAATGAGTGCATATCCCGGCGGAGGAACTGGCCGCCTTGGGTAAGTTTGGAAGCGCGAACGGATACGCACACCATGAATCCTCACGTATTCATCTTTGACACGACCCTGCGAGACGGCGAGCAATCCCCAGGATGCAGCATGACGGTTCCGGAAAAAGTCCGGAT
>JADYZL010000060.1 GCA_020853155.1 Bryobacterales bacterium | reverse complement strand
TCCTCGGTGGTAAGCCGGAATCGAAAGAAGTGCTGCACAGCGGCACTCACCTCTTCCGCTTTGCCCGCTTCGCAAACGCAGGCACGCCGTGCGAATGGTGGATGCTCTTCGACGATTTTGCCCTGCAGGATCAGCGCGTCATCGGCGGGTTCCGTGCATTCCTGCACCACTCCGGCTGCCGTATCGATCCCAACGGACGCTTCGTTCCCGCGGGCGATATCTCCCTCGGCTGCGCGGACCCGGGGACTCGCCTGGTGCTCGTGCGCCTGAATACGCCCGTCTACGCGTTCATGGGCGTCTCCACCGTTCAGCGGCCAGACCCCGGTGAGCCGGGCCTGGCGCAGCGGGGCGGCGAGTTCCGGGTGTGGATTCCCGGCCTGGAGGCGCGACTGCTGAATCTGGTTTCCGTTCCGCGACAGTTCGTTGCCGAAGCGGCGCCGGTGGAGAGCGCGCCCCCCACTGGAGAGGAAGCTGCGGAGTAGGTCGGCTGCGATCCCGGCCGTTATTTTGCCCCGCCGTCCTTGCGCGCCGGAGGCACGCCTTCCTTGCCGCCATAGGCTTCGTCAAGCACTTCCATCACGTGCAGCACGCGCTGGCTGCTGCCGTGCAAGTGAACACCGGCCTGTAATTGCAGCAGGCAGCCGGGGTTCGCAGATGCAATGATCTCCGCGCTCGTCCCATTTGCATAGCCCATTTTCTTTTCGAGCAGAGCCATGGACATCGCCGTGTGTTGCACATTGTAGATGCCCGCGCTTCCGCAGCAATGGTCCGCGCAAGGCATCTCTTTGAAGGTCAGCCCCGGAACGAGTTTCAGAAGCGTCCGCGGCGGGAGAGGCAGTTTCTGGCCGTGCGTCAGGTGGCAGGAATCCTGGTAGGTCACGGTGGCTTGGATTTCCCGCTCCGGGCGCACGGGGCCGATTGCCGCTAAGAATTCATTGACATCCTTGATCTTCCCGGCAAACTGAATGGCCGCTTCGGCATGGGCCGGGTCGTCTTCAAGCAGATGGCCGTATTCCTTCAGCGCACAGCCACAGCCCGCCGTGTTGGTGAGAATGGCGTCGAATCCGCCATTGAGCATCGCGTCGATATTCCGGGAGGCCAGCCGCTGCGCATCGTCCTTGCGGCCGGCATGCACATGCAGCGCGCCGCAGCAGGTCTGCCCGTCCGGCACTACCACTTCGCAGCCGTTCCGTTGCAGTACGCGAACGGTGGCCTCATGCAGATTCGCGAAGCTCACGTTCGCCATGCAGCCGCCCAGGAATGCCACCCGGTAGCGGGCTTCGCCAACCGCGGGAAACGTCTTGCCGTAATGCCGGAAAAAACTGGGCAGCGTCGCTCGCGGGCTCAGTGCGGCCAATTCCTTCAGGCGCGGGAACGCATTCAATAGCCCCGCTCGATTCACAAAACGCTCGAGGCCACTGCGCTGATAGAGATAGAGCGGCGCCGCCAGCAGCCGCAGCCAGAATGGAGAGGGCAGCACCTTTCCGAATAGGAAATCGCGCGTGATGCGCTCCTTCCAAGGCCGCGTGGCGTGCTCCTCGAGATCCGCCCGCGCCGCCTCCACCAATCTTCCGTATGGCACCCCGGAAGGGCAGGCCGTTTCACACGCGCGGCACGCCAGGCACAGTTCAATATGGCTCTGGTAGTTTGCGTCCAGTTCGGCGCGCCCCTCGTTTACGCGGATCATCTGGTAGATGCGCCCTCGCGGCGAATCCATTTCAAGCCCAAGCTCGCGATAGGTGGGGCACGCATTCAGGCAAAGCCCGCAATGGACGCAGGTATCCAGGTCCTGGCGCTTCGGCCCGGTGCTCCGCAATACGGGGAGTTCGTTGTCGCCGCGTTCAGAACCAGCCATGGAACCTCCCCCGGTTGATCAGCCCCCGTGGATCGAAATGCGATTTCACGCGTTCCATGAGCGCGAGGTACGCCGGGGCTTTCGTGTGCGTGCCGGCCGCTCGAGCCGCTGCCGAAGCGCTCAGAAGCAGCACCGTGCGCCCTTGCCGTTCGAGGAATCGCATCGTCTCGAGCGCCGCCTCCGAATCCCGGTAGGAAGCATAGATCACTCCGGATGCCGCCCTCGCCATCACCCGTCCGCCAAGCGAAGCGGCATCGGAGAACAGCCGCGAATGGACGGTGGCGAGTTGCAGCACCGCGCCATCCGCATAGCCCGTCACCTGATGCTGGAACCATTCCCGCAAGCGCAGCCAGAGAAACGGCTCCAATTCCGGATCCACCGGTTCAGGAAGGTCGAGGCCGGCGCGCAGCCGCTCGATCACCGCCGGCGGGCTTGCGTAGCGGATCAGCAGGGCGCTGCCGTTCAACCGCAGAAGTTCGCCCGCCATGGCATTCACGTAATCGACGGCGATAGGTTGGGCGATGCCGCGTAGCACGCGATCCCGCGCCGTTCGGTACTCGGCCTCCGTGCGGCCTTGGATGAGAAACGTCGTAGTCCGCTTCTCGAGCGGAGATACCCGGAAATTCAACGTCAGCATAGGGCCCAGCACGCCCCAGCTCCCCACGAAGAGCTTGTTCAGGTCGTAACCGGCGACGTTCTTGGCCACCATCGCGCCCGATTGCACCAGGCGTCCCTGCCAGTCTGCGAACTCGACCCCGATCACAAAGTCGCGCGCCGCGCCATAGCCGCGCCGGCGGGATCCGCAGAGGTTCGCCGCTACCACGCCCCCCACAGTGGCGCCGTCGTGAAACGGCGGGTCGAGCGGCAGCATTTGTCCCTCGGCAGCCAGTGTCTTCACCAGGTCCGCGTAGGGCATGCCGGCTCCCACCCGGATCGTGAGGTCGCGCGGTTCGTATTCGCCGATGTAGCTCAACCCACTCGTGTCAAACGCCACGTCGGCTTCCGTCACCGCGCCCGCAAACCGCGGCTTCGTGTTCGCGCCCTGCACCCGCAATCGCGCGCCCTCCCGGTAAGCGCTTCCCCAGGCTTGCGCGAACTCAAGTGGCGATGATGGGGTGTGAACAACCATGGATTCTCACTAGGCCGCCGGTGCATCCCGCCCGTTCCGCGCAATCTTCGCCATGGAAGGGCTAACGCGGGAAGCGGTCGAGAGTACGCACCATCATATCGTGACGGCATCGCCGCGCCACCCCGAGCCCCGCCGGGAAGGAGATTCGTCCGTGTTCCCAGTGCTAAGGGGTTGCGGCTTTCCCGCTGCCCGGCGCGGTGGGGGAGGGCAACCCGAAACCGTGTTCGCGGAACAACGCCTGCGCGGAAGCGCCTCCCAGCATCTTGAGAAACTGCATGCCGTCGTCGCGGCGTGCGCTCTTCGAGACCACGCCGCCCGCCTGCCGGATGGGCGCGTGCTGGTTCTCTGGAACCAGTTCCCCTTTCAGCGGCCGCACCGTTGACCAGGAACTGATGAGCGCATCCGCGTTTCCGCTTTCCGCGAATTGCGCCGCCTGGCGCACGTTTTCCCCGTAGACGATCTTCGGTTCCATCTCCTGCCAGATGCCCGCCCGTTCCAGGTAATCCCGCGCCGCTTCCCCATACGGAGCATGCGCCGGGTTCGCCATTGCAACGCGCCGAATGCCGGGTTGAAGCAACTCCCGGGCCTCCTGAATCCGGATTCCCTTGGCCCAGACGCCCAAGCGGCCCAGCGCATAGACCCTCACCGAATCCGGCAGAATCTTGCCCTTGCCGGCCAGTTCTTCCACGTAGCGCGCGTTCGCGGAAAGATACACATCGAACGGCGCGCCCTGCTCAATTTGCCTTGCCAGCATCCCGCTGGATCCAATGACGAAACGGAGCCGTTTGCCGGAAGTCTGAAAGTACAGAGCGCCGATAGGCTCGGAAAGGGGGCTTAAATCCGCTGCCGCCGCCACCGTGAGAGGTTCCGTTTGCGTATCTTCTTGGGGAGCGGCACAAGATGCTATGAAGAGACTCAACAAAAGCACCACTGTAGTTGACAACATGCCACTCATATTCGATAATGGGAATGGACTAAAACTGATGCCGCCAGAGACCGCAATGGCTTCGTTTCGTAAGACGCTCATGTTGCGACGCCTCCGTGCGCGCCCGTGTGCCGTTTCCGGGCTTGTCTCCGGATCGCTAGCGGGCCAGTTGGGTTCGTTTCGTAATTTGAGGCAATAACGCCGCAAGACTCTTACGGAGGAAGAAAAGGCAGTCATGAGCAAGATTATTGGCATTGACCTTGGCACCACCAACTCAGTGGTCGCCGTAATGGAAGGGGGCACGCCCGTTGTCGTTCCGAACCAGGAAGGCGCACGGACCACGCCGTCCGTCGTCGCGTTCACGAAGAACAATGAGCGGCTGGTAGGCCAGGTGGCCAAGCGGCAGGCGGTCACCAATCCGGAGAATACCATCTATTCGATCAAGCGCTTCATGGGCCGCCGCTACAATGAGGTGTCCGAGGAGACCAAGCTGGTTCCCTACAAGGTGATCCAGGGTGACAAGGGCGATGCCCGCGTCGAGGTTGGCGACAAGAAGCTGGCGCCGCCGGAGATCTCTTCGATGGTGCTTGGCAAGCTCAAGGAGGCGGCGGAAGCCTACCTTGGCGAAAAAGTCACCAAGGCCGTGATCACCGTGCCGGCCTATTTCAACGACGAGCAGCGCCAGGCCACGAAGGACGCTGGGCAGGTTGCCGGCCTCGAAGTGATGCGCATCATCAACGAGCCCACCGCCGCCGCGCTCGCCTACGGCCTCGACAAAAAGACGAATGAAGTCATCGCCGTCTACGATTTCGGCGGCGGCACCTTCGATATCTCCATCCTTGAAGTGGGCGACGGGGTTGTGGAAGTGAAGTCCACCAACGGCGATACCCACCTCGGCGGCGATAACATTGACCACCTCATCATCGATTGGCTGATCACCGAGTTCAAGCAGGCCGAGGGAATCGATCTCTCTGGAGACCAGATGGCGCTCCAACGGCTGAAGGAAGCGGCGGAGAAGGCCAAGATTGAGCTTTCGACGACGATGGAGACGGAGATCAACCTCCCCTTCATCACGGCCAACCAGAGCGGGCCGAAGCACCTCTTGCAGAAGCTCACGCGTGCGCGATTTGAGCAGATGATCGATCCGCTCGTGAAGCGATCGCTCGAGCCCTGCAAGCGTGCGCTCTCCGATGCCGGCCTGAAGCCGAGCGATATCCAGGAGGTTGTTCTGGTGGGCGGTTCCACCCGTATCCCGAAGGTGCAGGGGGCGGTGCGCGAACTCTTCGGCAAAGAGCCGAACAAGACCGTGAACCCCGACGAAGTGGTCGCGGTGGGCGCGGCCGTCCAGGGCGGCGTGCTCGGCGGCGAAGTGAAGGACGTGCTGCTGCTCGACGTCACCCCGCTTTCGCTGGGTATTGAGACGCTGGGCGGTGTGTTTACGAAGCTCATTGACCGGAACACGACCATCCCCACGCGGAAGAGCGAGGTCTTTTCGACGGCGTCCGACAGCCAGACCAGCGTGGAGATCAAGACCTTCCAGGGCGAGCGCTCCATGGCGGCCGATAACCGGCTCTTGGGCGTCTTCCAACTGGTCGGCATTCCCCCGGCTCCCCGTGGCGTCCCGCAGGTGGAAGTGACCTTCGATATCGACGCCAACGGCATTCTGCACGTGAGTGCGAAAGACCGCGCGACGAACAACGAGCAGAAGATCACCATCTCTTCCTCCTCCGGCCTCAGCAAAGAGGAAGTAGAGAAGATGGCCAAGGACGCCGAAGCGCACCAGGGCGAAGACCGCCAGCGCAAGGAAGAGATCGAAGCCCGCAATCAACTCGACTCGATGATCTACAACACGGAGAAGATGTTGAACGAGAACCGCTCGAAGATTGGGGAGGCCGAGGCGAAGAACGTGGAAGCGGCGCTCACCGGAGCCAAGGATGCGATCAAGGAGGGCGGGCTCGACAAGATCCGCGCCGCCAACGACCAGCTCACCCAGGCCAGCCATAAACTGGCTGAGGCGATGTATGCCGCCTCCGCGCAGCAGGCCGGCCAACCCGGCGCCGATCCTCATTCCGGCAACCCCGGATCTGCTCCGGGTGGCTCCGACGGAAAGAAGGCCGATGAGAACGTCGTGGACGCTGAGTTTGTCGACGTCGAAGATCGGAAGTAGGCGATTTCCTCGCCGCTCTTGGCGGAGACGGGCAATGTCCGTCTCCGCTTCAAATCTAAGTTTGAATCAACCTCATGGCTACCGAAAACTATTACGAAACGCTGGGCGTTGGAAAGAAGGCGACCCACGAGGAGATCCGGAAGGCGTATAAACGGCTCGCCCGCAAGCACCATCCGGATCTCAACCCGAGCGACAAAGTAGCCGAAGACCGCTTCAAGAAGGTGCAGGAAGCGTATAGCATCCTCAGCGACGCCAAGAAGCGGGAGGTTTACGACCAGTACGGATTCTATTCCGACAACATCCCTCCTGGGGGAGCGCCGCCCGGAGGGGCTGGGTACCATCCCGGCCCGGGGATGGATTTTAATGGCTTCGATTTTGGAGATTTCACCCGGACGGCAGGCGGAGCCGGAGGCGCGGGCGGGTTTCCCGGCGGCGATGCCGGCGGCGGGGGCTTTCGCGACCTGTTCGACCAGTTCTTCAAGCGCTCTGGCGGAGGAGCTTCGCGCACGCCGCAGCAGCAGCAGGGTTCGGACCTGGAGTACGGCCTCGATATCGACTTTTGGCAGGCGATCCGCGGCACGCAAATCCGCCTTACGATTAACCGGCAGGAACTCTGCGCCACTTGCGGTGGGAGCGGATCGGCGGGCGGCTCGGAGACGATCTGCCCGCAGTGCCACGGTTCGGGAACCATTGAGCAGAACGCTGGGGCCATGCGGTTCAAGGTAAGTTGCTCCCGCTGTGGCGGCACGGGCCGCCTGCGCAACACTTGCCCTGCCTGCCACGGAGATGGGCGGGTTTCGAGGCAGGATACAGTGGAGGTCCGCATTCCCGCGGGGGCACGCACGGGCTCCCGGCTGCGCATCAGCGGCAAGGGGAATGCCGGTGCGGGCGGCGGCTTGCCGGGCGATCTCTACATCACGACGCGCGTGCAGCCCCACCCGGTCTTCGACTGGCAGGGCGACGACATTCATGTGCAGCTTCCCATCACGGTGAGCGAGGCGGGTCTGGGTGCGAAGATCGACGTGCCCACCATCGACGGGCGCGCGACCCTGCGCATCCCGCCGGGGACCCAAAACGGCCAGAAACTGCGCATGCGGGAAAAAGGGGTGTTGAATTCGAAAAGCGGGAAGCGCGGCGACGAGATCGTCGAGATTGTTCTCCGCGCCCCGGATACGCGGGATGAAAAGGTGCGGGACCTGCTCAAGGAATTGCAAACGGCAGACCAGACCGATCCGCGCGAAGATCTGTGGACGAAAGTCTAGCTCCGGCGATACGATGACATTCGCGGTGAATGGAACAAACCATGGCGGCCAGGAAGAAAACCAAAGCGGCATACATGATCTCGGCGGTCTCCGAGCAATATGGCATTCATCCACAAACCCTGCGCCTCTATGAGCGCGAGGGCTTGCTGTTCCCCTCGCGTTCGGAAGGCAATACGCGTCTCTACACCGACGAAGACCTCGAGCGGCTGGAAGTGATTCTCCAACTCACCAGGGAATTCGGCGTGAACCTTGCCGGCGTGGAGATCATCATGAACATGCGCCAAAAGATGGAGTTGATGCAGCAGCAGATGCAGGAGTTTGTCGAGAGCCTGAACCAGGAAATGGCCATCCGTCTGACGCCGCCTCCCCCTCCCGAACGAGGAAGTCTCATCCCGGTCGTCCGCATGCCTGGAATTGTCCGGCTGGAAAGCCAGGATCCGAAGAAGCCCCGGTAGCTTCGCGGATTCCCGAGGCGGAACGCTCTCATTCAATCGGTGGACGTTCAATGGCCGGGCGTAGTATCCTGAAGGTTGCGCTGCTGCGCTCGCGAGGTAAACCATGGCGATTCCCAATGTAAAGCGATACCGTCTCACTAGCCCCGATGGGGATCATGCCAGCTTGATGGCAGTCGTTCCTAAAGGCACGGATGTGGAAGCTTATCTCAAGGAAGCCTCCGCCCGTTTTGACTGGAAAGCCTACCGCGACATGAAGGCCTCGATCAACAAAGTCCGTGTCGGTCAGCAGAAGCAGAAGAAGAAATAGTTCACTTCGTTCAACACACGTCGAGTTTCGAAAAAGGGCGGCCTTCGGGCCGCCCTTTTTGTCGTTTGGCGGCGGGTGCGCCGTCATGCCGGTCCGGTGAGCGGGAGGTTGAGCGGAAGGGCGGTGAGCGAGGCTACCGTTGCCTTACACTCCGGGTGGGACTTCGCTATAAAGGATTGTTCACAACTTGCCGATGAGGCAGTTGGTTGGCATATATCAACAAAGCGAATCGGAATCTCTCATGACAATCCAGCAGCAGACCAAGTTACTGAACCGGGGCGGCATTGTGGTGGTCGTCCTGTTTGCGCTCGCCATCGGCGCGCTCTTCCAGAATCAGCGCAAATGGGAACAAAGCTCAAACAACCGGTTTGACGCGCGGGTCCTGTCGACGGAGCTTCGGAAAAGTTCCGACGATTTAACCGCCCTGGTGCGGTACTACGTCGCGACGGGAGACGCGGTTCACGAAAAGGAATACTGGGATATCATTGCCGTGCGCAATGGAGAGAAGCCGCGAGTGGATGGGCGTCGGATTCCATTTCGTCAATTGCTGGATGGCCTTGGCCTGACTTCGCAGGAAGTGGAGAAGATCAGGCGGGCTGAAGATCTATCGAATGAGCTTGCCCTAACGGAAGCCCAGGCCATGAACGCGATCAAAGGGCTCTACGACGACGGAAGCGGAAGATTCACGAAGCAGGGAGCGCCGGACCGGGATACCGCGCGGGGGTTGGTATACGGAGAGCGCTACAGCGGTACGAAGTCGCAGATCTCCGCGGCGATTAACGATTTCGAGCGCTTGCTCGATGGCCGCATGGCCGGCGAAGTGGAGAAGTACACTCTGTGGGCGGTTATCCTGATCGCGGCGGTTGCGCTTCTCGCGGTCGGCATGGTGGTGATGATGTTGTTGTTCATTCGCACATTTAGCAAGGTGGTGCGTGAAGCGGTGGTTCAGTTGCACGCGGCAAGCGAGCAGATGGTCTCCGCCGCGGATAACGTAGCGCAATCGAGCCAGTCTCTCGCGCAAGGAACGACGGAGCAGGCTTCGTCGCTCGAGGAGACGGCGACCTCGCTTGACCAGATTGAGGAAATGGCCCAGACCAACCTGCGCCGCGTCACTTCGGCCGCGGAACTGATGGAAAAGGCGGATGGAGACGTGACCAAGGGCAG